>NZ_JAQOSR010000067.1:0-42860 GCF_046718885.1 Bradyrhizobium sp. UFLA01-814
ATCCTAAGTCTCGTGGGCTCGGAGATGTGTATAAGAGACAGCCCGATACCCCTCCGCCGCCACCCCGTTGATGATTCCGAGAAACTTCGGCGTACCTCCGTTGTACACGAAGTAGCGCACGGTGCCCTCCTCGTGGCCGGCGACGTTGGAGTTGTAGCCGGTGAACCATGACTTGGCTTTGCGCATCAGCATGATTTCGTACATCTTGACGACATGCGCGGTCCAGCGCTGCTGCGCCTCCGGCGTGGCGTCGGCGCGGGTCAGGCCGCGATCCCACATGTATTGCAACAGGTTGGTGCACCAGTTGACGCCGTTCTCGATGCCGCGCGGGAAGTTGGTCGAGGCGGAGGCGCTTTGCGGGCCGGTCGGCATCAACAGGTTCGGAAAGCCGTGCACGAGCATGCCGAGGAAGGTCGACGGCGCGTGCTTCCACTTGTCGGCGAGGCTCTCGCCGCCGATGCCCCTGATATCGATCAGATCGTAGGCGCCGGTGATGGCGTCGAAGCCGGTGGCGTAGACGATGATGTCGAAGTCGTAGTCGCGCGCCGTGGTGCGGAGGCCTTTTTCGGTCACGCGGACCAGCGGCGTCTCGGAGAGATCGACGAGCTGCACATTGTCGCGGTTATAGGCTTCGAAATACCGCGTCTCCAGCGGCAGGCGCTGCACGCCAAAGCCGTGATCCCGCGGGATCAGCTTTTCGGCGACATCAGGATCGTTCACGCGCCGGCGGATGCGGCCCGCGATATATTCCGAGAGCTCCGCATTGGCGGCTTCATCCATGAAAATCTCGCGGAAGTTCGCGAGCCAGATGCCGAAGCCGGGCTCGTCGTAGAGCTTGTCCCACAGCTTGAGCCGGTCCTCGCGGCTCACCTCGTAGAAGCCGCGCTTGTCGGGGCCGTGCACGAAGCTGCCGGGCGTCAGCGCGCAGGCTGCAAAAATCTCGTCATAGCGGACGCGGATGTCGGCCATCTCCTCGTCGGAGATCGCAGAGTTGTTGAGCGGCGCGCTCCAGTTCGGCCGGCGCTGGAACACCGTGAGCTCGCCGACCTTGTCGGCGATCTCGCCGATCAATTGAATGCCGGTCGCGCCGGTGCCGATCACCGCGACTTTCTTAGCCTTGAGATCGACCGGCTCGTGCGGCCAGTAATAGGTGTGGAACGAGCGGCCCTTAAAGTCGTCGATTCCAGGCACGCGCGGCATGGTCGGTGCCGACAACAGCCCGATCGCGAGCACCACGAAGCGGCAGGTCAGTTCGCGGCCGTCACTGATCCTCAATTGCCAGAGATCGCGCGTCTCGTCGAACTGCATGGTCTCGACCTTGCAATTGAACTGCATGTGCTTGCGCAGGTCGAACTTGTCGGCGACGTAGTTGAGGTAGCGCAAATTCTCGGGCTGGCCGGAGAAGCGCTCCTTCCAGTGCCACTCGTCGAGCAGTTCGCGCGAGAACGAGAAGCCGTAGGTGTAGCTCTCGGAATCGAAGCGGCAGCCCGGATAGCGGTTCCAGTACCAGGTGCCGCCGAGATCGGGCGCGGCTTCGAGCACGGTGGCATCGATGCCGAGATCGGCCAGCCGCTTGATCTGGTAGATGCCCGCGACGCCGGCACCGACCACGATCACCTCAAAGTGGGTTTTCGCCTCTCCCGTCATGGCTTGCTCCAAAATTCTTCTTGATCTGTTGGGCTGGATTACAGACCGTTTTGCCCGGTCAGGCAACCGCGCCGCAGCGCACGACTTGCGTTGAGGCGCTGCCTGCACCACATCGATCACTGCAATTCACCGAGCGCAGTCCGGGCAAGCGACATGACTGACAATCTCACCGGCGTCTGGGACGGCAGCTATGTTCAGCCGAGCGGCATGGTCACGTTCCTGGCGACGCTGATCGACGCCGGCGGCGCGCTCGGCGGCAGCGTGACCGAACCCTGCGTGATGCCGGGCTGTCCGGTCAGCACGCACAATGCCTCGCTCGCGGGTCATCGCTCCGGCAGCGCCGTTACGTTCGTCAAACGCTACGAGCCGCCGGGCTACGGCTACGACACCGTGCACTATGAAGGCGCGGTCAACGCCGACGCGACCGAGATCGACGGCCGCTGGAGCATTCGCGGCACGGCGTTCTCGGGCACGTTCCTGATGGTGCGCGCGACCGGACCGTCGCAAGCGGTCACGACGGAAGAAGAGATCAAGGAGCCGGTGCGCTAGCGCGCGATGAAGTTTGCTTGAATGGGTCTGGCGAGACAAACTCGTTCCACCTGGCCCGCTTGCGGGGTCGAGACGAGCGAAGCTCGCTCTTAGGTCGGCGCGGGGCGCCGGGTGGGGGCTCTCTCTACGATGCGACCCGCGGAGCGAGGCCCCACCCCAGCCCTTCCCCGCAAGCGGCAGAGGGAGCGCAGCTCCTTCGCGGCTGCTACGCAACTCTGTCTCATCAATGCTCTATTGACCCTTCCGAGATGCCCGATCACAACCTCCACCGCCTCCCCGACCAGCTCCGCGCCAATCTGCGCCTGGTGTTCGTCGGCACCGCAGCGAGCACGCGGTCAGCCGCCGTCGGGCATTATTACGCGCATCCTGGCAACCGGTTCTGGCGCGCGCTGCATGAGGCCGGCATCACGCCGCGGCGCTATCGGCCGGATGAGTTCGCCGCGCTGCTCGCGCTCGGCATCGGCTTCACCGATCTCTCCAAGACCGGCGCCGGGATGGATCACGAAATCAGCAGGCAGTCGTTCGACGTCGTGGGCTTCCAGGCGAAGATCGAGACCTATCGGCCGAGGACCGTCGCCTTCACCAGCAGGAAGGCGGCGAGCCTGTTTTACAGCAGACCGACCAGCGCGCTCGTGCTCGGCCGGCAGCCATCAATGAACGGCTTTCCCGAAGTGTTCGTGCTGCCGTCGCCATCAGGCGCGGCGTCCGGGCATTGGACCTTACAGCCGTGGCGCGAGCTCGCCGAGTGGATCACCGAACTGTAGGATGGGTAGAACGAACCGCCCCCTTATTCCTTCAACGTGATCGCAAGCCCGCTCAGATCGACATTGGCCATCAGGCCGACCTGCTTGCCGCTCAGTTCGAGCACCGCGCCGTTCGGGTTGGTCAAGAGGATGCCGCGCACGCCGGCGCCGAGCGCAACGCCCATGCCCGCCGCGGCATAGACGCCGTTGATGTCCTGCGCACGGCGGATGTTGCGCACCCGCCCCTGCAACGTGGTTTGCGAGCCGCCGAACACGAGGCCATAGTCCAGCCCGCCGGCGGTGAGCCCATAGGTCTGGCCGTGGAACGTCATGACGCCCTTGCCGGCGGAGCCGCCGAACACCCAGCCGCCCTTGAAGATCACGAGCGTCACCGCGCCCTCGTCAGCCAGGGCGGCGGACGTTCCGGTGAGCATCGCCAGCGCGAGCAGCGCGGCGCGGGCGACGGATGGCAATTTCATGGGGGATTCTCCGGACGAAGTGAGAGCGAATCGCGGCAATCCAGCCGACCGGCGGCATCGCTGAAATGCCGCGAAACATGCGGGATTGCGCTTGTTCCTGATGGTGCGGAGTCTATCATCGCCTCTGCAGCCGCGCGACCACTGGCGCATGCGCGCCCACCGCTTTGCCGGACCGCTGAGGAGTTTGCGCAACAGGGATCTGCATCGATGCACGATTTCACCCCACTTTCCGGCCTTGCCGGCGGCGCGCTGATCGGGCTTGCCGCCGCGCTCTTGATGCTGCTGACCGGGCGAATCGCCGGGGTCACCGGCATCGTCGGCGGCGCGCTGCAGGTCGATACCGCCGACCGTAGCGCCGATCGTTCCTGGCGCATCGCGTTCATCGCGGGACTGATCGCAGCGCCCCTGATTGCGGCGCTGTTCGGGGCGCCGCTGCCGCGGCCGGCGATGCATGCGAGCCTTGTGGTGGTCGCGATCGCGGGCGCGTTGGTCGGATTCGGCACAAGGATGGGCAATGGCTGCACCTCGGGCCACGGCGTCTGCGGCTTCGCGCGGCTGTCCGGCCGTTCGATTGCGGCAACGTGCATCTTCATGCTGACGGCGATCGCGACGGTCGCGATCGTCAGGCACGGGATCGGAGGCTAGCGATGCCGGTGCTTGCCAGTTTTGTCTGCGGCTTGATCTTCGGCGCCGGGCTTCTGATCTCCGGCATGACCGATCCGCAGAAGGTGCTCGGCTTCCTCGATCTGTTCGGCGCGTGGGACGCGACGCTCGCCTTCGTGATGGCGGGCGCGGTTGCGGTTGCAGCAACCGGCTTTGCGATCGCGCGGCGGCGCACGGCACCCGCCTTCTCGGCGCGCTTCCTCTGGCCCGACCGCCGTGACATCGATGCGCCGCTGGTTGCCGGCGCGGTGCTGTTCGGCATCGGCTGGGGCCTCGTCGGCATCTGCCCCGGGCCGGCACTGGTCAATCTCGCCGGCCTCTCGCTGCCGATCGTGGTCTTCGTCGTCGCGATGCTCGCAGGCATGATCGGCCAGAATCTCTTCGGCAGGAATCTTTGGCGCCGGCGTGCAGCGGCGCCGCGCGCCATCGAAACTTCTCCCCTTCCATCTCGCGCAGACGGGTGACCCAATGACTGAAAAGACCGCAATCAAGCACTTCCCTCCTCCGCCCGGCGTCCAGGCGCCGCCACTCTCGTTCGGCGCCCGCGTCGGCGATTTGTTGTTCATCTCCGGCATTCCCGGCTTTGACGCCAATCGCGAGCTGCCCGACGGCTTCGAGGCGCAGTTCGCCAATGTCGTGACCAATTTCAAGCGCGTGCTGAATGAAGCGGGCGCGACGATGCGCGATCTCGTCAAGGTCAACGTGCTGCTGACGCGCGCCAGCGACGTCGCGACGATGAACGCGCTGTATGCCGGCGCGTTCGGCCCCGCCCCCTACCCCGCGCGCACCACGTGCGTGGTGGTGGCGCTGCCCAATCCGAAGATGCTGATCGAGATCGAGGGCGTGGCACACGTGAAGGGGTGACAGCGCAAAAGGGCGCCGTCGCTTATCAGCACGGAGAGCGGTGGCGCCGGACAGGGCGTTGCGGATGTTGACGATGGCGGTCGACCGACGGCGATTGCAGCAGGTCTCGCAGCTTCACAACTCCCAGCAGCTTTGCATCCGCCCCCCAGAACGATTGAGGCGTAAAATGCTCGGCTGCCCTGGCAGCGGGCGCTGGATGAACAAGCGCGCAGGCGATGGAGCCCCAGATCAACCAATTGCCGCCGCGCCGATCCTGAACCATGGGCATGACCTCCGGCCGCAAGAGTAATCGGATTGTCATCCGTGCGACACAACAACCCGAAGAGATCGGGCGATCGAGTACGCCGCGGCCCTCGGCTCAGGCACTCGCGTCTCTGGAATACTGGATCACCCGCTTTCGCGGGTGATGACGCCGCGTTGCTGGCGTCTTAATCGAGAACTATCCTCGCCGTCGTCCTGGCGAAAGCCAGGACCCATTACCCCAGATGCCGGTTGTTGCACGATGCTAGGGCCGCGATCCCGTTCACAATCAAATTCGGTGGTTATGGGTCCTAGCTTTCGCCAGGACGACGATGTGGAGATGCTATGCATGCGTCCACTCACCGCGCGGCTTCAGCCAGCGGCTAAAACAACGACCCCTGCCCGTCGTCCTCCCGCATAGTCGCCTTTCTTGGCGCGGCCTTCTTCGGCGCCGGCGCGTCCTCCGCGGCGATCTCCTCCGCCGTCATCGGCAGCAGCAATTGCGCATCGTCGTTGGCGACGGCGTTGACGCGCATCGTCACCTGGTGCCAGGCGAACTCGCCGACCTCGGGACCCTTCAGCATCGGCATCACGTCGTCGACATCGTTCGGCAGGCAGTCGAGCCAGCGCGTGAATTGCTCGGGCCTGATCGTGACCGGCACGCGGTGATGCAGCTGCGCGAGGTCGGGACTGGCCGGCGCGGTGACGATCGCGACCGTGTCCTGCTCCTCGCCGTTCGGTCCCATCCAGGTCTCGGCAAGCGCGGCGAAGGCGAGCGGGTGGCCGTCGCGGCGATGGATGAAGAACGGCCGCTTGCGGCCGCCGGCATCCTGCCATTCGTAGTAGCCGTCGGCCGGGATCAGCGCGCGGCGCCGCTTGATCGCGTTCTTGAAGGCGGGCTTCTCGCGCACCGTCTCGGAGCGCGCGTTGATCAGGAGCGAGAAGGTCCTGGGGTCCTTGACCCAGGACGGGATCAGGCCCCAGCGCATCAACTGAAAATGCCGGCCGCCATTCTGCAGCAGCACCACCGGGATCGGCTGGGTCGGCGCAACATTATACCGCGGCGGAAAATTCGGCTGCTCGATGTAGCCGAACATTTCGCGCAAGGCCGCCGGCGGCGAGGTAATGACAAAGCGTCCGCACATTTGCCGTCCAGAGTGGTATCCGTTTATTCTGCCTTAACTTGGACCGTTAAAGACTGCGATCAATGACCTCAACGGCCGCCATAGCGGGCTCTTCCCCGCGACCGACGTACCCCGACGAGGCGCGGGCGGCGCTGTTGCGCGCCGCCAACATCAATCCCCGCACCGGGCTTGCCACCGACTACCTCAATCACTTCAACGAAGCCATCATGCTGCTGGAGATGGTCCCGGACCTGCCGGAATGCGCCAGCGATTTCCTCGAATGGCAGCCCCTGTCCTATGCCGAGCATTTCACCGCGTCCAATTTCAGGGCGCGCGATCTCGCGATCGAGGCCTATGAGACCGCGGATACCGCAATCCGGGTCGAATTCGACCAGCTCACCGACAGCATGACGAAGATCCTGACCGAGGTTGGGGCGGCGATGCGGCAATTGCAGCAGGACAAGAGCCGGGTCGCGCTCGCCGAACAGGCGATCGTCTGGGTCAAGCCGCTGGTGATGCAGACCGCCGGCATCATCAACGGCGCCGCAGAGGCCGATGTCGACAGCATCATGGCGGGCGCCTGAGATATCGGGCATGATGGCCTTCACAACCGGCTGCCAATCACCTTGACCTCTCCCGAACCTCCGATCCGCCCGCAGCTCGCCGTGTCCGGCGTGATTTTCCGCGACGGCAAGGTGCTGCTGGTGCGCCGCGCCCGCTCGCCGGGCAAGGGCTTCTATTCGCTGCCCGGCGGCCGGGTCGAGTTTGGCGAGACGCTGCACGCCGCCCTGCACCGGGAGATCGACGAGGAGACCGGCCTCAAGGTCGAGATCCTCGGCCTCGCCGGCTGGCGCGAGGTGCTGCCGACCGGTCCCGGAGGCGGGCACTATCTGATCATGACCTTCGCCGCGCGCTGGGCATCCCGCGAGCCCGTGCTGAACGACGAGCACGACGATTTCAAATGGCTGGCGCCGGAGGAGATCGGCGACCTCAAGGTCACTGGCGGCCTGCATGAGGTCATTGCGGCCGCCCGGCGGCTGGTTTGAGGCCCGTTTTAGCGGCTTTGGCGGGCCCTGCCGCCTTGCCTCGGGCGCATTGAGGGGGCATACCACCGGCATTCCGGAACCCCTGATGATCAGAGCCTTTCTAGCCGTTGTGATCCTGATGTCGGCATGCCTTGCGACGCCCGCCCGGGCGCAGGACGCGGCTGCGCCGTTCGACGGCGATCTGCAGCGGCTGGCCGAGATCCTCGGCGCCCTGCACTATCTGCGCGGCATTTGCGGCTCCAACGAGGGCGCCAAATGGCGCAACGAGATGCAGGCGCTGATCGATGCCGAGACCCCCTCCGGCGACCGCCGCGCCCGCATGATCGCGGGCTTCAACCGCGGCTATAACGGCTTCCAGCAGACCTACCGGACCTGCACGCCCGCGGCCACGGTTGCGATCCGCCGCTACATCGAGGAGGGCTCGAAAATCTCCCGCGACCTGACGGCCCGCTATGCCAACTGAACGGGCGATCTTCTTCGACCTCGACGGCACCCTGACCGACCCGAAGCCCGGTATCACCGGTTCGATCCAGTACGCGCTGGAAAAGCTCGGCCGGCCGGTTCCCTCGCAGGATGACCTGACCTGGTGCATCGGGCCGCCGCTCAGGGCGAGCTTTGCGATGCTGCTCGGCGGCGAGGAACTCGCCGATCGCGCGGTCGAGCTCTACCGCGAAAGGTTCGGCGATGTCGGGCTGTTCGAGAACGCGGTCTATCCCGATATCGCGGAAGTGCTGGCCGAGCTGCGCCGGCGGCCGGGCCGGATGTTCGTGGCAACCTCGAAGCCGCATGTGTTCGCGACGCGGATCGTCGCGCGTTTCGGCCTCGGCGGCTATTTCGACCACGTGTTCGGCTCGGAGTTCGACGGAACCCGGGTCAACAAGGTCGACCTGCTCGGCTATGCGCTGGCGCAGACCGGGGCCGATCCGGCCAAATCCCTGATGATCGGCGATCGCAACCACGACGTGATCGGGGCGAATCGAAACGGCATCCGGGCGGTCGGCGTCACCTATGGCTACGGCACGCCGGAGGAGCTGACCGAGGCCGGCGCCAGCCATCTGTGCGCCACGCCGCGCGCGGTGCTGGACCATATCCACAGCTCATTCGGCTGATCGGGGCCCGGATATCCGGAATTCCCCTTTAAATGCCGAGGCGGCCGTTAACCTTTTCGAAAGATGTGGGCTAGGCGGTACCCGCATGCGTGATACATCTCGCGGGTCGCAGTGGTTCGCTCCTCGGACCGCGCGCATCCATTTTGCAGAGTTTCATGCGCCATCCTGCGTCCTTCCCCCATCACCAAGACCCGCGGCCCGACCACGAGCAGAAACAGGCAGCGCTGGGCTACCTGAACGAGGCCTGGGCTGAAGCGCGTCACGACGGCGTCGATGGCGACTGCCTCGCGCAGGCCAGCCTGTTCGCGGCGCTCGCCGAGCTCGTCGGCACCTATGGCGAGGACGCGGTGGCGAAATTCGCCGAGGGCCTCGCCGCGCGCGTGCGCAACGGCGAGTTCTCGCTGGCATTGGCCAGGCAGTAATCCGGCGAAGCGTTTTCGAGCGAAGTGGGCACCGGTTCGCGTAAAGAAAACGCGTCAAACAAGAATCTAGCGCATTTGATGCGCTAGGCCTTCAGCGTCTCGAGGAACCGGACCGGTTCACCGGTGGACGGTGTCGTGACTTCGCCCTGCCACATCACCCGCCGGCCGCGCACGAAGGTGCCGACCGGCCAGCCCTGCACCCGCACGCCGTCATAGGGCGTCCAGGCGGCGCGCGAGGCGATCCATTTGTTGGTGATGGTCTCGCTGCGCTTCAGGTCGACGATGGTGAAGTCGGCATCGTAACCCGCCGCGATGCGGCCCTTGCAGGCGATGTTGAACAGGCGCGCGGGCCCCGCGCTGGTGAGATCGACGAACCGCTGTAGCGACAGCCGCCCGGCATTGACGTGATCGAGCATCAGCGGCACCAGAGTCTGCACGCCGGTCATGCCCGATGGCGAGGCCGGATAGGTCTTGGCCTTCTCCTCCAGCGTATGCGGCGCGTGGTCCGAGCCGAGCACATCGATAATGCCCTGCTCGATGCCGTACCAGATGCCGGCGCGGTGATCGGCCGAGCGCACCGGCGGGTTCATCTGGGCCAGCGTGCCGAGCCGCTCGTAGCACTCCGGCGCGGCCATGGTGAGGTGGTGCGGCGTCGCCTCGCAGGACGCGACATCCTTGTGGTCGCGCAGGTACAGAATCTCTTCCTTGGTCGAGATGTGCAGCACGTGGATGCGCTTGCCGGTCTCGCGCGCCAGATTGACCAGGCGCTCGGTCGCCATCAGCGCGGCGGTCTCGTCGCGCCACACCGGATGCGAGCGGGGATCGCCCTCGATCCGCAGCGGCTTGCGCTCGTTGAGGCGGTATTCGTCCTCGGCGTGGAACGCGGCGCGGCGCCGGATCACCTGGAAGATCCGCCGCAGGCTTTCGTCGTCCTCGACCAAGAGCGCGCCGGTGGAGGAGCCGATGAACACCTTGACGCCGGCGCAGCCCGGGGCGCGCTCGAGCTCCGGCAGATCCCGCACGTTCTCGCGGGTGCCGCCGATGAAGAACGCGAAATCGCAATGCATGCGATGGCGGCCGCGCTCGATCTTGTCGGTGAACGCCGCTTCCGTGACCGTCAGCGGATTGGTATTCGGCATCTCGAACACGGCGGTGACCCCGCCCATCACGGCGCTGCGCGAGCCGGTCTCGAGGTCTTCCTTCTGGGTCAGCCCGGGCTCGCGGAAATGCACCTGGGTGTCCATCACGCCGGGCAGGATGTGCAAGCCCTTGCAGTCGATCACCTCGCCGGCCGAAGCCCGGCTGAGCGAGCCGATCGCGGCGATGCGGCCACCCGCGATACCGATATCGCGCACGCCCTCGCCGTCCTGATTGACCACGGTGCCGGATTTTAGAATGGTGTCAAAATGCTGATTCATCGGTCCTCGACGCCCGCTTTCGGCTGTCGCGCGGGCCTTGTTCGGCGCACTCTAGCGCCTTAGCTTGGCAGGGGATATCGCGGCCTGCGCGTTTCCCAAGGAACTTGGAAAAAGAGCCAATTTTGCGAATGAAAGCAGCGTTTCTTCCAGATCGGGGCGTGGTCAAGGTCTCTGGCGAGGACGCCCGCAACTTCCTCAACGGCCTCATCACCGCCGACATCGCCGAGTTGCGCGCGGGACAGGCCCGGTTTGGCGCGCTGCTGACGCCGCAGGGCAAGATCATCGTCGATTTCCTGATCACCGAGATACCCTCAGGCCATGGCGGCGGCTTTTTGATCGACGCACCGCGCGCGCTCGCCAAGGGCCTCGCCGACAAGCTCGGCTTCTACAAGCTGCGCGCCAAGGTCGTGGTCGAGAACCTTTCCGACAGCCTCGGCGTGCTTGCCGCCTGGGATGGCGAGCCGGCGGCGACACCGGATCTCGCGTTCGCCGATCCGCGCAACGCAGCGCTCGGCTGGCGCATCCTGATCCCGGAAGATTTGAAGCAGAAGCTCGCTGAGCTGATCGGTGCCGACCTCGTCGATAGCAGCGCCTATGAGGCGCATCGGATCGCCACCGGAGTGCCGCGCGGCGGGCTCGACTTCATGTATGGCGACGCCTTCCCGCACGAGACCAATATGGACCGCCTCAACGGCGTCGATTTCGACAAGGGCTGCTATGTCGGCCAGGAGGTGGTGTCGCGCATGCAGCACCGCGGCACGGCGCGCACCCGCACGGTGAAGATCGTCCTAGACGGCCCCGCGCCTGAGGCCGGCGCAACGATCCTGGCCGGCGACAAGCAGGTCGGCACCATCGGCTCGACCGCCGGCGAGAAAGGTCTCGCGCTGGTCCGCATCGACCGTGTCGCCGACGCGCTCGACGCCGGGCTAGCGCTGACCGCGGGCGGGCTGTCGCTTCACCTTGCCGAACCTGACGCCGTCCGCATCACACCCAAGCACACCGTCGCATGAGCCGTACCGCGCAACTGCATCCCGATGGCAAGACACGATGCCCCTGGCCGGGCGAGGATGCGTTCTACGTCGCCTATCACGACAATGAATGGGGCGTGCCGGAATATGACGACCGCGCGCTCTATGAAAAGCTGATCCTCGACGGCTTCCAGGCCGGCCTGTCCTGGATCACGATCCTGCGCAAGCGCGAGAACTTCCGCAAAGCCTTCGACGATTTCCAGCCCGAGAAGATCGCGCGCTACACCGACAAGAAGGTGCATGCGCTGATGAACGACGCCGGCATCGTCCGCAACCGCGCCAAGATCGAAGGCACGGTGGCGAGCGCCAAGTCCTATCTCGAGATCATGGAGAAAGGCCCCGGCTTCTCGAAATTCCTGTGGGATTTCGTCGACGGCAAGCCGAAGGTCAACCAGTTCAAGACCACCGCGAGCGTGCCGGCGTCGACGCCGGTCTCGATCAAGGTCTCCAAGGAGCTCGGCGCGCGCGGCTTCAAGTTCGTCGGCCCCACCATCGTCTACGCCTTCATGCAGGCGACCGGCATGGTCAACGACCACCTCGTCACCTGCTTCTGCCACGAGAGCTGCGGCGGCAAGCTCCGCACACCGCGGCTCAAGAAGAAATGACTGCGCGCAAATCGACGGAGACAACCCGCGCCTGGCAGCGGATGTTGTCCGGACGCCGGCTGGACCTGCTCGATCCGTCACCGCTCGATATCGAGATCGTCGACATCGCGCACGGGTTGGCGCGGGTCGCGCGCTGGAATGGCCAGACCAGCGGCGCGCACATCTTCTCGGTGGCGCAGCATACGTTGCTGGTCGAAGCGGTGATGCGCCAGCAGATGCCGCGCGTCGACATCAGCCATCGTCTCGCCGCACTGCTGCATGACGCGCCCGAATATGTCATCGGCGACATGATCTCGCCGTTCAAGGCGGTGCTGTCAGGCGAATACAAGGTGGTGGAGAAGCGGCTGTTGTCGGCGATCCATGTCCGCTTCGGCCTGCCCGCCGTGCTGGCGGACGAAATCACCCAGCAGATCAAGGCCGCCGATCGCGGCGCCGCGTATCTGGAGGCGACGCATCTGGCGGGATTTTCACAAGCCGAGGCGAAGCGGCTGTTCGGCCGCGATCCGGAACTGCCCGAAGCGACCGAGCGCGACTATCTGACGCCGTGGACCGCAGCGCGGGCCGAAAAGCAGTTCCTCGAACGCTTCAAGGCATTGCACGCGTCGTAGGAGCGGCACCCGTGCCGCGGTTGCGCCGCAAAACGAAGAATCGGCATGGCACCCCCGCCTTTGCCCACTCGGGAGCAGCCGTTATAATCCGGTACACCCGATAGAAGGACCATCATGCTTCACGTCTGCTCGCTTGCCGCACTCTCCGACACGGTTCGCGCCACTGGCGCCAGCCATGTGCTGACCGTGATGGCCAATGTCGACCAGGTTCAGCGGCCGCCCTCCGTGCTGCCGGCCAACCACCTGAAAGTGTCGATGGACGACATCATCGAACAGATGGACGGGTTCGTTGCGCCCAACGAGACGCATATCGAGAAGGTGCTGAGCTTCGTGCGCGGCTGGGATCGCCAAGCACCGATGGTGGTGCATTGCTACGCCGGCATCAGCCGCTCGACCGCGAGCGCATTTGCCACGGTCTGCGCGCTCAACCCGCACCGCGACGAAATGTCCATCGCCCGGATGATCCGCGAGGCCTCGCCGATCGCGGCCCCCAACCGGCTGATCGTCAGCCTCGCCGACAAGGCGCTGGGACGCGAGGGCCGTATGCTGCGTGCACTCGACGCGATGGGTCCCGGCAGCATGAGCGTCGAAGGCCGGCCTTTCCACATCGATCTGGACTAAGCGCGGCCGGTCACGCCCGATCGCTTGAACTTCCGGTCCTCCTCACTGCACTACTAGGTTGCGACGGGCCGCCGGCTGGCCAAGTCCGGCGCGTCCTGCCGGAGGCCCGATGTTCGATTCGCCGTTCGACTTCCTGACGCTGGTCCTCGCCATCGTCGCCATCATTTTCGCGCGCAAGGCGCTGGGCCGAATCGACCTGCTGCAGCGACGCCTGGATGCGATCGAGGCCGCGGGCGGCGGCGCCGTGCGGACGGTCGTGCCGCCGCCGCTGGCCCCGCTGCAGGAGTTCGAGCAACCGCTGCCGACGGCGCCTTCCGCCGCGCCGCCACCGCTCCCGGAGGCTGCTCCCGGCGAGCCGGCCGCGCAGAGCGAGCCAGCCGCGGACGCTGCAGGCGCCGCACCGCCGCCCCTGCCGGAGCCGCCAGCTCCGCCGCAGCCGGCGCCCGGCTTCGAGGAGACGCTCGGCACGCGCTGGGTGGTTTGGATCGGCGGCCTGACGCTCGCGCTCGGCGGCTTCTTCATGGTGCGCTATTCGATCGAGGCCGGGTTGCTCGGCCCCGGCGTTCGCACGATGCTCGGCGGATTGTTTGCGCTGGCGCTGCTCGGCGCCGGTGAATGGACCAGGCGCCAGGAAAGCATCTCCAATATCGCGGCGCTGCCGATCGCCAACATCCCGGCGATCCTCACCGCGGCCGGCACCGCGGTGGCATTCGCCACCGTCTACGCCGCCTATGCGCTGTACGACTTCCTCGCGCCGGCAACCGCCTTCATCCTGCTCGGCATGGTCGCGCTCGGCACGCTGGCGGCCGCGCTGCTGCACGGACCCGCGCTGGCCGGGCTCGGCATCGTCGGCGCCTTCGTCACGCCGCTCCTGGTGTCGTCAGACAAACCCGACTTCTGGTCGCTCTACATCTACCTCGCCATCGTCACGGCGGCGGCGTTCGGCCTCGCGCGCATCCGGCTGTGGCGCTGGCTCGCGGTCACGACGATCGCCTTCGCGCTGCTGTGGACCTTCCCATGCCTGGCGTGCGGGCCCGAGATGATCGCGCCGCACGTCTTCCATGTGATCGCAGGCTTCGTGCTGGCGGCGCTGCTCGTGGTCTGCGGCTTCATGTTCGGTCCCGACGGCGATGGCGAGGAGATCGAGCCGATCTCCTCGGGCTCGCTCGCCGCCTATCTGCTTGGCGCGATGCTGATCGTGCTCAACAGCGCCCACGCCGACACCGCGATGATCGGCTTTGCGCTGCTGACGGCCGCAAGCCTCTTTGTCGCCTGGCGCGCGCCCGCCGCCGCCGGAGCGATCGGCGCGGCATCGGTGTTCGTCTTCATCGTGTTCGGCGAATGGGCCGTGCGCCGCAACGTCGACATGCTGGTGCTGCCGGGCGGCGCGATCCCCGGCATCGGCCCGTCCGCGACCGATGGCTCGGTCTCGCTGCATCTCGTCACCGCGGCGATTTTCGCAGCCGCCTTCGGCATCGCCGGCTTCCTCGCGCAACTGCGTTTTGCCACGACGAAGATCACGGTGACCTGGGCCGCCGCGGCCGTGTTCACGCCGGTCGCGCTGCTGGTCGCGCTCTACGCACGCATCGCGCATCTCGACCGTTCGATCCCGTTCGCGATATCAGCCGTGATGCTGGCGGCGGCCTATGCAGCCGCGACCGAGGCGTTGACCCGGCGCGGCGAGCGGCCGGAGCTGTCGCCTTCGATTGCGTTGCCCGCCACCGGCGCCCTCGCCTCGCTGGCGCTGGCGCTGACCTTCGCGCTCGACAAGGGCTGGCTCACCATCGCGCTCGCGCTGGTCTCGATGGGCACGGCGTGGCTGTCGGTGCGGCGGCCAATTCCGTTCCTGCGCTGGCTTGCCGCGATCCTGGCCGGCATCGTCGTGCTGCGCATCGGCTATGAACCGCGGATCGCGGGCGACACCGTCGGCAGCACGCCGATCTTCAACTGGCTGCTGTGGGGTTATGGCGTGCCGGCGTTGTCATTCTGGGCGGCAAGCCATTTCCTGCGCCGCAACGGCGACGACGTCCCGCTGCGCATCGTCGAATCCGCGGCGATCCTGTTCACGGTGCTGCTCGCCTTCATGGAGATCCGCCACGCGGTCAATAGCGGCGATGTCTATTACGCCAGCGCCGGGCTGACCGAGGTCGCACTGCAGGTCGGCGTGACGCTTGCGATGGCGATCGGACTGGAGCGGCTGCGCCTGCGCAGCGGCAGCATCGTGCACAATGTCGGCGCGATCCTGCTGACCGCGTTCGCCGGGCTTGCCAGCCTGTTCGGGCTGCTGGCGCTGGAGAACCCGATGCTGTGGTGGCAGGACGTCGGCGGCAGCTTCATCAACCTGCTGCTGCTCGGCTATGCGCTGCCGGCGGTGCTGGCGCTGCTGCTGTCCTATGCGGTGGCGGGCCATCGTCCTGCCGGCTACGCCAACACGATCGCCGCCGGCGCGCTGGTGCTTGCGCTCGCCTATGTCACGTTCGAAATCCGCAGGCTCTACCATGGACCGGTGCTGACGCGTGGCGAGACCACGGGCGCAGAGCAATACACCTATTCGATCGCCTGGCTGATGTTCGGCGTCGCGCTGCTCGGCGTCGGCATCATGGTCAACTCGCAGCGGGCGCGGCTCGCGTCTGCCGCGGTGATCGGGCTGACGATCCTGAAGGCGTTCCTGATCGACATGTCGACGCTCACTGGTGTCTACCGCGCGCTGTCGTTCATGTGCCTTGGCATCGTGCTGGTCGCGATCGGCTGGCTGTATCAGCGGATCCTGTTTCGCAGGCGGGCCGCTCCGCCGCTCGCGCAGGCCGAGGGTTAGAACCTGCCGTCTCGAAAGACAGCCTTCAGTCGACGGACTCGGCGACCAGTCGAATCCTGAACACGGGTTTTCTGCCCTCGTCGAGCAGCTCCATGTGCCATTCGCTGTTCTGCTTCAGATTACGCGAAATGCTGCCGAGGAAATTTCCGCAGACCTTGGTCATCTCGGCCCAGGCCACGTCGCGGCTTTCAAACTCCGTCGCGTGGTCGGATGCACCAGCGTAATCGCCGTCACTGATTCGAAAGAAATACTGCGCCATATGACTACTCAAAATCAGAGTCCCCAATGTCCCGCCTCGCGGCGAACGCCAGGTATTGAGTAGCGAGCAAGGCGTGGCGACCGCCATCCGTATGACTACGGCTTGGCGGCGCTATTCCCGCTAGCGCGCAGATGAAAGGTTAGTCAGTGGAGCGGCGCAATTCCGGCGCGCTCTCGACCTTGGCGGGCTCGGCCTTGACCGGCTCGAGCTTCGCGCTTCCGACCTGCGGCGTCTCAACGCGCGACACTTCGGTCTGCGAGGCATCCGCGGATCGGGTGCGCGGATGCAGCGAGCGCGGACGCGCCGCCGCGCGCGCCATCAGCATCTGCTGGCCGCCCTGGTGATGGAAATCGCAATAGGCAAAGCCCATGCCGGAGACCGAACCGCGGAACGTGCGGTCATCCTGCTTGTCGAGATTGAAGCACGGTTCGAACGGAATGCCCTTCAGGGACGCGCAAACGCTCTGACCGCGGATCTGCAGCGTGTTGCCGGGCAGCCGCACGTGACGGATCGGCCCCGAGCCGGAGAACTGGATCGAGCCTGTCGCACCCAGATCGTCGAGGATGCGGCCGGCGCCGCGGGTGCCATCGAAACAGGTGAACGCGAACACCTTGCCGGCGACGAACCTGCGGGCCTCATCGGCGTTCATCTGGCCCGCGAATGCCGGCACGACCATCGCTCCGGCCGTGACGGCCCCCAACACCAAACGCGCAAGCATGAGCTACTCCACTGACGAGCGCGGGCACCCGCTCCTTGTTGCGCATGATCCCCGCACCAACGCTTCTCGGCGTCTGCGCGAGGAAACCCGGCCCCCCGGGATCATGCCGCAAGTCTCTTTACCCGCTGCTTACCATACCAACAGTGGCAACATTGGAGCAGCTTGGTTGGTAAAGTCTGAACGTCCTCAGACTATTTTTACCACGATGCGGCCGCGGACCTGGCCACCGAGGATTTTCGCGCCAAAGCCGATGACTTCGTCCAGGGCGATTTCGTGAGTGATATCAGCCAGTTTCGCCTTATCCAGGCCACTGGCAAGGCGGCGCCAGGCGGTCCTGCGCAGTTCGATCGGACACATCACTGAATCGATACCGAGAAGGCACACACCCCGCAAAATGAAGGGCGCGACCGACGACGGCAGATCCATACCGGCCGCCAGACCGCAGGCCGCGATGGCTCCGCCGTACTTGGTCATCGACAGCAGGTTGGCGAGCGTGGTCGACCCGACGCTGTCGACGCCGCCGGCCCAGCGCTCCTTCGCCAGCGCCTTGGGCGCACCTGACAGTTCGGCGCGGTCGATCACCTCGCTGGCGCCGAGACCCTTGAGATAGTCTGTCTCCGACATCCGCCCGGTCGACGCGATAACGTGGTAGCCGAGCTTCGACAGCACGGCGATCGCCACCGAGCCGACGCCGCCGGCGGCACCCGTGACCACCACCGGGCCGCTCTTCGGGGTCAGACCGTGCTTCTCCAGCGCCAGCACCGAAAGCATCGCGGTATAGCCGGCGGTACCGACCGCCATCGCATCGCGGGCCGAGATGCCGTCGGGCAGCCGGACCAGCCAGTCGCCCTTGACCCGGGCCTTTTCGGCATAGGCGCCGAGATGGGTCTCGCCCATGCCCCAGCCGTTGCAGACGACCTTGTCGCCCGCCTTCCAGTCCGGATGGCTGGATTGCTCGACCGTGCCGGCGAAATCGATGCCGGCGATCATCGGGAACCGGCGCACCACCGGCGCCTTGCCGGTCAGTGCGAGGCCGTCCTTGTAGTTCAGCGTCGACCACTCGATGCGGACGGTGACGTCGCCGTCCATCAGCTCGGCTTCATCGAATTGGGTGAGTGCGGCGGTGGTACCCTTGTCCGCCTTGTCGATCCTGATTGCCTTGAACGTTGCCACGATGTGCACTCCCCGTAATCTTGGTTTCGGGGAATGGTTTAGAACATGATCCGGGAAAGTGGAAACCGGTTTTCCCTCGCGACAAACGCGGAACGCGTTTGCGCGGAGATCATGCTCACTACAAAGAGCATCAGGCAGGCTGCGCAACCGGGCGGACGACGGGCTTTTCGACGATCGGCAGATTGATCAGCGCCGACAGCACGCCAAACAGCACCGACAGCCACCAGATCGGGGTGTAGGAGCCATACTGCTCGAACACGATGCCGCCGAGCCAGACTCCGAGGAAGCCGCCAACCTGATGGCTGACGAAGGCGAAGCCGTACAGCGTCGCAAACCAGCGCGTGCCGAACATCAGCGCCACCAGCGCCGAAGTCGGCGGCACTGTGGAGAGCCAGGTCAAGCCAGAGATCGCGCCGAACGCGATCGCCGAGAAGGTCGTGATCGGGAACGAGATGAAGGCGATGATCGACAGCGCGCGGGTGAAGTAGATCACCGACAGGATGTAGCGCTTCGGGAAGATGTTCTGCAGCCAGCCGACGCTGAGCGAGCCCATGATGTTGAACAGGCCGATCGCCGCGATCACCCAGCCGCCGGTCGATGCCGGAATGCCGCGGTCGGCGAGATAGGCCGGCAGATGCACGGTGATGAAGGCGAGCTGGAAGCCGCAGGTGAAGAAGCCGAGCACCAGCAACACGTAGGAGCGATGGCCGAAGGCCTCCGCCAGCGCAGTCCTGAACGATTGCTGATCGGCGGGCGCGGCGTCATGCACCTCCGCGGGCGGTGTCGAGAGCGCGAGCGACAGCGGCAGGATCAGCAGCATCAGCGCGCCGAACACCAGCAGCGCGGTCTGCCATCCGAAATTGTCGATCATCGCGACGCCGAACGGCGCGAACAGGAACTGGCCGAACGAGCCCGCAGCGGTGCCGGCGCCGAGCGCGATGCCGCGCTGCGCGGGCGGCAACAGCTTGCTGAACGCCGACAGCACCAGGTTGAACGAGGAGCCCGACAGGCCGAAGCCGATCAGGACGCCGGCGCCAAGGTTGAGCGAGAGCGGCGTCGCCGAGTAACGCATCAGGAGCAGGCCCGCGGCGTAAAGCAGTGCGCCGACGACCATCACACGCAGCAGGCCGAAGCGGTCGGCGATCGCGCCGGCGATCGGCTGGCCGAGCCCCCACAACAGGTTCTGCAGCGCCAGCGCGAGGCCGAACACGTCGCGGCCCCAGGCGAATTCATGGCTCATCGGCTGCACGAAGAAGCCGAGGCTGGAGCGCGGGCCGAAGCTCAGCAGCGCAATCGCGCAACCGCAGACGATGATGACAAGCGGCGTGCGCCACGTGCTCGACGTCGGTCGAAGATCCCCGGCGGTAACGGCCATCTTGTCTTCCCCCGCAACTGCTGCGCGGGGAGCCGCCCCGCCGAACGTTACGGGGAATTAATGCAGGTGCATGAAAACCCCAAGAGGGGCCGGAGAAAAATATTCGCCTGCAGGGCTGCTCTGCAGAATCGGGGAGGATGATGACCGTCATTCCGGGGCAGGCCCTGCCGGCCATCCCGGAACGACGTCGTGAGGTTGCGACGCGTCTGCCCCAAATATCGCGACGGCTCAGGCCGAACGGCGGGGAACGTTGCCGTCTCCTTCCCCCTGAAAGGGGGAAGGTCGGGATGGGGGGTCAGCCACAAGCATCGCCGCTCGCGGAGGGACCAGATCCCCACCCGCTTTGCTCTGACGAGCAAAGCGACCTCCCCTTTTCAAGGGGAGGTTAGGTTGACAGCCCTATCGCCGGGCGCTGGCCTGCTCGGCCGAGCTCTGGGCGGCCTCGGCAAGTTGCGCCGAGATCTTGGCGGTCTCGGCCGGGTTGCCCCAGCTCGGCGCGTCGCTGCCGTCGCCCCAGGCGCGCGGGCGATAGAAGGTATGGACGCCGAACTTGTACATCTTCTTCATCTCGCTGACCCAGGACGGCCGCACCCAGTAGGCGTGGTAGTGGGTCGAGCGGTCGACTTCCGGCAGCCACAATTCGCCGTCGAGCATCGCCTTCGCGATCTTCCTGGCGCGATCCCACATGTCGGGCTCGCGGACGACGTCAGCGATGTTGTCGCAGGCGAAGGTGAACTGACAGGCGTAGTGGCGGTTCTTGTTCTGGTAGACCACGCCGCACACCGTCTCCGGATATTTGCCGGAGAAGGCGCGGTTCAGCACCACCTGGGCGACCGCGATCTGGCCGCGCACCGCTTCGCCGCGGGCTTCGAAATAGACCGCCTCGGCGAGGCACTTCTCCGACTTGGCGCGCGACTTCTCGTCGAACAGGCCGAGCCGCTCCGCCGGCGTCTTGGTGTGCTGGTCGTCGGCATTGACCTCGCCCTTCGGCGCGATGCTCTCGCCCATCTCGCCGGCCTTGACCGGACCATCGGCATCGACCGGCAGTGATGCCATCACCTTCATGTCGGGATCGGGCGTTGTTGCCGGCGTCACGACAACCGGCGCCTCGCCGGGCTGCCAACGCTCGAGGTTCTCCGGCGTGCCGAGCGACGAGCCGAAGAACAGGCTGGCGGTCTGGAATGCGAACGGGTCGCGCTCGCGCGCCGCATCGGCGGGCGCAGCCGCGGGCTTCGCGGGCGCGGGCTTTAGATCGTCGAGCGGGTTGGCCTCGAGCGACAGTGACACGTCGTTCTGCTGCGGCGACGGCTTGGCATATTGCGGCAAGGGCGGCGCGCGCAGCGCCTCCTGCAATTCCGGATCGAGCGGCGCGCTATCGGCCGGCGCGGTCGCGGTCTTCATGCCCTTGACCGACGAATTCGATGTCGCGGGATCTTCGTTCGCCGGCGCCGTATTTGCAGGCTCCGCCGGTTCGACCTGATCAGGCCGCCGAACGACGAGGCGATCGCCCTTCAGGGTGCGATCGACCTTGGGAAAATCGGATGCCTGGAAGCGCGGCGGCGGGGCTGTGATCGGATTGCGCGTCACCGTTCCGGTGATGTCGAGGTTCGCGCTGTCCAGTCTTGCGAGCAGGATTTGCGGGGCTTGCGGCGCGGACGTGCCGATCGGACGGCCGAAACTGTAGGTCGCGACCTGAATGGAGCCGACGGCGGAGGCGAAGACGCGCTTCTGCCAGCGCTCGGCGACGCCGGGCTGCCGGGCCAGGAGCGAGGCAATATCCTGATATCCGATCTCGGTCGGCATAAGTGCGAAGATGCCAAGACCGAGACCGAAGAGCGCAAGACGTGCGCCCTTCGGCTGGTTACGCGACACAAACATCGTACGCTCACGCAACGCTTACTGAGTGCAATCGAACGCGGTACATCCGCGCAATTCGACCTTTCCCGTTGCTAAACCGTTTAGGTTGCCGCGGAGTTAATCGGCGTTGCTCGCGCGCTACACTCAAGCGATCGCAGATGTTTCGCATGTTGCATTGCGCGCCTTGGTAAACGCGCGGCGCATGAAAGTCGTAAACAGCAGGTCAACGGGGATGGTGAACAAAGTGTTGAAAACGCGGGGACGGCCAATACAACCGTCATTGCGAGGAGCGAAGCGACGAAGCAATCCATGTCTCGGCAAGTGGAAACATGGATTGCTTCGCTTCGCTCGCAATGACGCTATTTGCACGCTGCCTCAACAAGCAAAATGGCCGGGACTTGGTCCCGGCCATTGCACTTCTCTGAACTACGTAGTCGCTCACGCCTGGCTGGCGATCGCCTTGCCGAGCGCGGCCTGCGCCGCGGCGAGACGCGCGATCGGCACGCGATAGGGCGAGCACGAGACGTAATCGAGCCCGACCTCGTGGCAGAACGCGACCGACGCGGGATCGCCGCCGTGCTCGCCGCAGATGCCGACCTTGAGGCGCGGCCGCGTCTTGCGGCCGCGGGTGACGCCGATCCTGACGAGTTCGCCGACGCCGTCGCGATCGACCGAGATGAACGGATCGATCTCGAGGATGCCCTTGGCGACATAGGTGCCGAGGAAGCTCGCGGCGTCGTCACGGCTGATGCCGTAGGTGGTCTGCGTCAGATCGTTGGTGCCGAAGGAGAAGAACTCCGCGGTCTCGGCCACCTCGCCCGCCATCAGGCAGGCGCGCGGCAGCTCGATCATGGTGCCGACCTGGTAGCTCAGCTTGACGCCGGTTTCCTTCATCACCGCGTTGGCGGTCGCATCGATCCGCGCCTTGACCAGATCGAACTCGGCCTTGGTCGCGATCAGCGGCACCATCACCTCGAGACCGACCGGCTTGCCGGTGCGCTTGCCGGCCTCGACGGCGGCCTCGAAGATCGCGCGCGCCTGCATCTCGGCGATCTCCGGATAGGCGATCGCAAGACGGCAGCCGCGGAAACCGAGCATCGGGTTGAACTCGGAGAGTTCGCGGGCGCGGTCGGCGAGCTTGCGCGGATCGGTGTTCATGGCGCGCGCCACTTCCTCGATCTCGGCCTGGGTGTGCGGCAGGAACTCGTGCAGCGGCGGATCGAGCAGGCGGATCGTGACGGGCAGGCCCTGCATGATCTCGAACAGCTCGACGAAGTCGGCGCGCTGCATCGGCAGCAGCTTCGACAGCGCGGCGCGGCGCGACTGCTCGTCCTCGGAGAGGATCATCTCGCGCACGGTGCGGATGCGGGTCTCCTCGAAGAACATGTGCTCCGTGCGGCAGAGGCCGATGCCTTCGGCGCCGAACTTCACGGCGGTGCGCGCGTCATCGGGCGTATCGCCGTTGACGCGGACGCCGAGCTTGCGGACCGCGTCGGCCCAGCCCATCAGCGTACCGAACTCGCCGGACAGTTCCGGCTCGATCATCGGCATGCGGCCGGCCAGCACCTGGCCGACCGAGCCGTCGATGGTGATGACGTCGCCGGTCTTGAAGGTGCGCGAGCCCACGCTCATGGTGCCGCGGCCGTAATCGACGCGGATGGTGCCGCAGCCGGAGACACAGGGCTTGCCCATGCCGCGCGCAACCACCGCCGCATGCGAGGTCATGCCGCCGCGGGTGGTGAGGATGCCTTCCGCGGCGTGCATGCCGTGGATGTCTTCCGGGCTGGTCTCGATGCGGACCAGGATGACCTTGCGTCCGTCGGCCTGCAGCTTGGCCGCTTCGTCCGACGAGAACACGATCTCGCCCGAGGCAGCACCAGGCGACGCCGGCAGGCCGGTCGCAATCACGTCGCGCTTGGCGGCCGGATCGATGGTCGGGTGCAGCAGCTGGTCGAGCGATGCCGGATCGATCCGCGTCACCGCGTCCTTGCGCGAGATCAGGCCTTCATTGGCGAGCTCGACCGCGATGCGCAGCGCCGCCTTCGCGGTGCGCTTGCCGCCGCGGGTCTGCAGCATCCACAGCTTGCCCTGCTCGACCGTGAACTCCATGTCCTGCATGTCGCGGTAGTGCTTCTCGAGCAGCGTGTAGATCCGCGTCAGCTCCTTGAACGCGACCGGCATCGCGGCTTCCATCGACAGCTTGTCGGAGCCGGATTCCTGGCGCGCTTCCTCGGTGATGTCCTGCGGCGTACGGATGCCGGCGACGACGTCCTCGCCCTGCGCGTTGATCAGGAACTCGCCGTAAAGCTTGCTCTCGCCGGTCGAGGGATTGCGGGTGAACGCGACGCCGGTCGCCGAGGTCTCGCCCATGTTGCCGAACACCATCGCCTGCACATTGACGGCGGTGCCCCAGGATTCCGGAATGTCGTGCAGCTTGCGATAGGTCACCGCGCGGGCGTTCATCCAGGATGAGAACACCGCGCCGATCGCGCCCCACAGCTGATCGTGCGGATCCTGCGGGAAGTCGTGACCGGTCTCCTTGGCGACCGCCTCCTTGTACTTGCCGACCAGCTCGACCCAGTCGTCGCCGGTGAGGTCGGTGTCGAGCGAATAGCCCTGGCCGTCCTTGAAGGTGTCGAGGATGTCCTCGAAGTGATGATGCTCGAAGCCGAGCACGACGTCCGAATACATCGTGATGAAGCGGCGATAGCTGTCATAGGCGAAGCGGCGGTCGCCGGAGAGTTCGGCGAGCGCCTCGACGGTGCTGTCGTTGAGGCCGAGGTTGAGCACGGTGTCCATCATGCCCGGCATCGAGGCGCGCGCGCCCGAGCGGACCGAGACCAGCAGCGGGTTCTTGGCGTCGCCGAACGTCTTGCCGGTCAGCTTGCCGACATAGTCGAGCGCTTTCTCAACCTGAGCTTTCAATTCCTTCGGATACGCCTTGTCGTGTTCGTAGAAATAGGTGCAGACCGAGGTGGGAATGGTGAAGCCGGGAGGCACCGGCAGGCCGAGATTGGCCATTTCCGCGAGGTTGGCGCCCTTGCCGCCGAGCAGATTGCGCAAGGTCGCCTGGCCCTCGGCCTTGCCGTCGCCGAACGTATAGACCCACTTGCCGGCCTTGATCGCAGCCGGGGCCGCCTTCTTCGCAACGGCCTTCGCCGGCGC
Organism: Bradyrhizobium sp. UFLA01-814; assembly: GCF_046718885.1. Classification (NCBI taxonomy): domain Bacteria; kingdom Pseudomonadati; phylum Pseudomonadota; class Alphaproteobacteria; order Hyphomicrobiales; family Nitrobacteraceae; genus Bradyrhizobium; species Bradyrhizobium sp. UFLA01-814. Next base: position 24,529 of record NZ_JAQOSR010000067.1, read on the forward strand.
CTTGCTGGCGGGCTTTGCGGCCGGCTTTGCAGCCGATTTGGGGGCGGCCTTCGGCGCCGCCTTCGGGGCGCTCTTCTTCAGCGCCTTGCGCACTGGTGCGGCCTTGCGGGCTGCGGCGGAGGGCTTTGATTTCGCTGCTGTTTTCTCGGCAGTTTTCTTGGACTTCGCGACGGCTTTGGCCATGTCAGACAACAATCCGAAAAGAGGGGTCGAAGATGCGCGCCTTACACCATTTTGAGGGGTTCCGCGCAAGCCGCGAAACCCCGCTTTCCCGCTAGAGGTGCAGCCAGCGCAGCAGACCCATCCCCACGAGCCCGACGAAGATCAGATAGATCGCGACGATGTAATTCAGGAGCCGCGGCATGATCAGGATCAGGACGCCTGCGATCAGAGCCACGATAGCAGGCAGATGCCCAGCGGTGATGGTCATTGAAGTTTTCTCCGGGGGTTTCTTGGAAGAGCGAATCGAGCGGCAGTTTATCCGCTGAGGGGGTTCCCACATCAAGACGCCCGCGCGGCCTGAGAGTTCCCGTAACTCACGAAAATTGCTCCAAATTGCCGCGTATATGGCGGCGGTTTTCCGGAACATCACCGCAGCCGATGCATTGGCTCGCCGTGCGCATCGGCGAAGGCTGGCGCGCACCGAAAAAGAATGGAGCGAGCCATGCGAAACAGAATACTTGCCGTTGCAGCGGTCGCTGCTGCGATCACGGTGCCGGCTGTTGCCGCACAGGCCCAGACCGTTGGCGTCGTCCGCGGTGGCCCGCCGGTTGCAGTCGATGATGACGAGGGCATTACTGTCGAGCAGCGTCCGGCCTTCCGCGAGTACATCGTGCGCGAGCGCGTGCCGAACTACACGGTTCCGGATCGCATCGTGGTCGGCACCGTGCTGCCGGACGCCGGCGTGACCACTTACGACGTGCCGCAGCGGTTCGGCGCGACGCCCTATCGTTACACCGTCGTGAACGGTGAGACGGTTCTGGTCGAGCCGCGTTCGCGACGGATCGTTCAGGTGGTCGACTAGATCAACGTCAGCACGATCGCCTGAACGACAGTCCGGGCGCCGCGCAAGCGGATGTGCGCGAGGATCGACCGGACCAGAAAGCCCCGTCCGGCCTCCCCTCCGGGCGGGGCTCTTCCGTCGTGTTGTGATCGTCGTGTTGTGATGAATTCCCGCGCCTGGTCTTGACGCGCTTTCTTCACGTTCTTCATGCAACCCGCTGCGCGCTTCGCTTCAGTGTCGAGTGGGTTACGATTTGAGGATCGAGAGCAGCGTCGAGGTCGACTTGTAGCTCTTGATCGCAGCGTCCTGGAAATCCTGCGTCCAGTTGGTCGCCTGGCGCTCCTCCGCGCTCATCGAAGAATACTGCTTGAGGATGCCGAGGCTGAACTGGCGCGGATCGCCGGCGGTCTGGCTCTGCTTCAGCGCGTCGAGCACGGCGAGACGCGTCCGCGTGTTGAGTTCCTGCTTGGCCGCGAAGATCTCCTCGGTGGAGAACTTCTTGTCCTGGTTCAGCGAGATCGCCGAGAGCGAGCGGTTGTCGAGCGAGGACAGGTCGGCGAGTTGTCCGGTCTTGCGGCGGGAATCGTAGACCAACTCCTTGCCGCTCTTCGCCGCCTCGCTCTTCTGCCGATCGAGGAAGGCGCGCACGTCGCCGGCGATGCTGCTGAAGTCGCGCGCGGTACTCTTCGTGGGAGGCGCCGTCCCCGCCAGCGCGGCCGCGATCGGATCGCCGGAAATTCCAGATGGCGCCGTGTTGGGATCCTGCTGCGTCGCCTGATAGCCCTTCAGCACCGCGGCGCGCTGGCTGGCCCAGGTCGCGGTGGCCTTCTCCTCATCGCTCGCCCCATCGAGATAATCGAGCGCGGCCTTGTAGCTGACGCTGTAGTCGCCGGTCAGGCGCGTGGTCGCCAGCGACGGTTCCAACGCCTTGTCGAAGCGCTGCTTCAGTTCGGTGGCCGCAACCGCCTGCTCGTCCGGCGTGAACTTGCCGCCATTGTTGGTCGAGATCGCAAACAGCGAGCGACGGTCCAGCGTCGAGAGATCGATGGTGGTCTTGCCGTCGACGATCGGTGCCTTGACGCCGGCGACCGTGTAGAGCCGGTCGAGCGTGATGCGCGCGTCGCTGGTGACGGTGGCAAAATCCGGCAGCGGCGCCTTGGCGAGCTGCGCGCGGGCGGCGTCCGACAGCGTGAGGTTGGTTGCGGCGTTGGACGCCGAGGACGCCGACAGATCGCCGGCGGTGCCGTCGCCCGACAAGGTCGCCGCCAGCGAGGGCGTCGCTGCTGCCCGCGCATAGGCCGAACCATATTGGGCGTAGGGATTGGGCGTGGTGCCGATCGAGGTCATCGGGCGGTCCCTGCATTGGCGCGAGGGGCGATGTCTTAAGAAATCGTTGCTTCGTCAGGACCTTCGCAGGGCATGGTTAACAAATTGCAAATTGTGTCGAAATATTTCCGCCGGGACACACCCGTTAGCGGCGGCGGTCATTTGTCCACGACCCAGGCGTGGCGGCGCTGGGTAAAGACCGATTGCGACGGCGCGGGAAAATCGGGATCCGCGAAGGCGCCGACCGCAACGCCGATCAGATCCGGCGCGCGGCCCGGCTCCCAATAGACCGACGATCCGCAATTCGGGCAGAAGCGAAACACCACGGTAGACCCGCTGCCGCCGATCCGGCTGTATTCGCGCGCCTCGCCCTGCGCCGCGACATCGGCGCGCGCAAAGAACGCCGCGACGCCATAGGTGCTGCCGGTGCGCTTCTGGCACTCCAGGCAATGACACAGCGATACGTTGAGGGGCTCGCCCTGACAGGTGACGCGGAGTTGTCCGCAGGCACATGTCGCGACCCGCGTCATCATCCCCCGCCCTTGCCGGCGACCAGCCGGTGAATGACCTTGCCGGACGAAGCGCTGACGACTTCCGCGTCGAGCAGCAGTTCGGCCGCGGCCAGTTCGGTCCGCACCAGTGCGGTATCGAACGCCGCATAGAGCCGGCCATGCGCATCGCGCGCATCGTCACCTCTGGTGACGCGCCAACTCAGATAGAACACGCCGCCGGGCTTCACGAGTTCGAACATGCGGCGGACTGATGGCGCGATCAGCGCGTGATCGAGATGCATGATCACGGTCTCGCAGAGCACATTGTCGAAGCTACCAGAGGCGATGCCGGATAGCGCGGGCAATTCGGCTTGAGTAAAGCGCAGCGCCGGATAGCGGGTGCGGGCCTCCGCGAGCAGACCCTCGGAGCCGTCATAGCCTTCGGCCGGAAAGCCGTTGGCATTGAGCCACGCCACCTCGCGGCCGCTGCCGCAGCCGATATCGGCGGTCGCGCCGCCCCTGATGAAGAAACGCGTGACGATGTCGTGCAGATCGACCGGGGCCGGCTGTTCGTGCCAGTCCTGCGCAAACGCCGCCGCATCCTTGTCGTAAGCGGCGAGCGTCGCGCGGTCCATCGATCAGCCCTCGATCCTGGAGAAATCCGCCACCGCACGCGTCGCGGCGCGGATCTCGTTGAGCAGCTTCAGGCGGTTTTCGCGCACCTTCGGATCGTCGTCGTTAACCTTGACCTTGTCGAAGAACGCATCGACCGCCGGACGCAGCTTGGCCATCGCGCTCATCGCGGCGGCAAAGTCTTCCTTGGCGACGGCGGCGGAGGCCTCGGCCTTCACCTGGTCGATCGCCTTGGCCAGCGTCTTCTCTTCATCGAGCTTGTAGAGCGCGGCGTCAGGCGCGCCGTCGAAGGTCCGCTTGTCCTTCTTCTCCTCGATCGCGAGAATGTTGCTGGCGCGTTTCGTGCCAGCGAGCAGGTTTTTGCCGTCGTCGCTGTCGAGGAATTTGCCGAGCGCCTCGACGCGCCGGACGACGAGCAACAGATCGTCCTGGCCACCAAGCGAGAACACCGCGTCAACGAGATCGTGACGCGCGCCCTGATCGCGCAGCTGGACCTTCAGGCGGTCGGCAAAGAAGGCGAGCAGATCGTTCGGCAACGTTTCGGCATCGGCCTTGAGCGACAATCCGAGCAACGCGGATTTGGCCGTCTTCAGGATCGGCAGGCGCAGCGTATTCTCGACGATCAGCCTGATCGCGCCGAGCGCCGCCCGGCGCAGCGCGAACGGGTCCTTCGAACCCGTCGGCTTCTCATCGATCGCCCAGAACCCCGCGAGCGTATCCAGCTTGTCCGCCAGTGCCACCGCGACGCTGACCGGATCGGTCGGCACCCGATCCGTCGGCCCCTGCGGCTTCCAGTGCTCCTCGCTCGCGGCAGCGACGGACGCATCCTCGCCCTGCGCCAGCGCGTAGTACTTGCCCATCAAACCCTGCAGCTCGGGGAATTCGCCTACCACTTCGGTCAGCAAATCCGCTTTCGCAAGGCGCGCGGCGCGCCTGGTCATCTCGACGTCGGCGCCGACCAGCGGCGCGATCTCGGCGGCGAGACGTTCGATCCGCTTGATCCGCTCCGCCTGGGTGCCGAGCTTCTCATGGAACACGATCTGCTCGAACTTCGGCAGCCGGTCCTCGAGCTTGGTCTTCAGATCGGTTTCGTAGAAGAACTTCGCGTCCGACAGTCGCGGACGGATCACGCGCTCATTGCCGGCGACGATGGTCTTGCCGCCATCGGGCGCCTCGATATTGGCGGTCAGCACGAACTTGTTGGTCAGCTTGCCCGTCTTGGGATCCCTGACCACAAAGCACTTCTGGTTGTTGCGGATGGTGGCGCGGATCACCTCGTCGGGGATCGACAGATACTGCTCCTCGAACGATCCCATCATCACGACCGGCCATTCGACGAGGCCGGAGACCTCGTCGAGCAGCACCTGGTCTTCGACCAGTTCGAGGCCCTGTGCGAACGCCAGCTCCTTGGCGTCCTCGAGGATGATGTCCTTGCGCGCCTGCGGATCGAGGATCACCTTGGCCGCCTTCAGCTTGGCCTCGTAATCCTCGAAGCGGCGCACCGAGATCGGCCCCGGCGCCATGAAGCGATGGCCATAGGTGGTCTGCCCGGCCTCGATGCCGTCGACCGAGAATTTCACGACATCGGGCTCCTCGGTCTCCAGACCGAAGGTCGCAATAATCGAATGCAGCGGGCGGACCCAGGTGAGCGAGCCTGACTTGGCCGAGCGCGCGCCCCAGCGCATCGATTTCGGCCAGGGGAAGGTGCGGATGATCACCGGCAGCATTTCGGCGATGACGTCGATCGCGGCGCGGCCGGGCTTTTCGATCAGCGCGATGTAGAAGTCGCCCTTCTTGTCGTGCTGGACCTTTGCCTCGCTGATCGAGGCGAGACCAGTGGCCTTCAAAAATCCCTGGATCGCGGGCTCGGGGCCACCGACGCGCGGGCCGCGGCGCTCGTCCTTCAGATCGGGCTGGCGCGCGGGAATGCCGTGCACGGTGAGCGCAAGGCGGCGCGGGGTCGCGAATGCCTTGGCGCCCTCATAGACCAGGCCTTCGGCGACCAGCTTGTCGGTCACCATGCGGCGCAGATCGTCCGCCGCCTTGGCCTGCATGCGCGCGGGAATTTCTTCGGAGAACAGTTCGAGGAGAAGATCGGGCATCAGACCGCCCTGCCCGTTTCAGTGTGGATCCATGCCTCGCCGCAGGCCTTCGCCAGGTCGCGCACGCGGGCGATGTAGCTCTGCCGCTCCGTCACCGAGATGACGCCGCGGGCGTCGAGCAAGTTGAACACGTGGCTCGCCTTGATGCACTGGTCGTAGGCCGGCAAGGCCATCAGATGTTCCTTTTGATTCCCACCCTCACGCCAGCCGGCGGCGAGATATTTGCGGCAGGCGTCCTCAGCCATCCTGAACTGCTCGAACAGCATCGCGGTGTCGGCAACTTCGAAATTGTGTCGTGAGTATTCCTGCTCGGCCTGCAGGAAAACATCGCCATAGGTCACCTTCTCGGTGCCCTCGCGGCCGTTGAAGTTGAGGTCATAGACGCGGTCGACGCCCTGCACATACATCGCGAGCCGCTCGAGTCCGTAGGTAAGCTCGCCCGCGACCGGCGCGCATTCGACGCCGGCGACCTGCTGGAAGTAGGTGAACTGCGACACTTCCATGCCGTCGCACCAGCACTCCCAGCCGAGACCCCACGCGCCGAGGGTCGGGCTTTCCCAGTCGTCCTCGACGAAGCGGATGTCGTGGACGGCGGCGTCGATCCCGATCGCGGCCAGCGACTTCAGGTACAGGTCCTGAAGGTTCGGCGGCGACGGCTTCATGATCACCTGGAACTGGTAGTAGTGCTGGAGGCGGTTGGGGTTTTCGCCGTAGCGGCCGTCCTTGGGCCGCCGCGAGGGCTGCACATAGGCCGCGTTCCAGGGTTTTGGCCCCAGCGCACGCAGCGTGGTCGCGGGATGGAAGGTGCCGGCGCCCATTTCCATGTCGTAGGGCTGCAGGATGACGCAACCCTGCTCGGCCCAGAACCGCTGGAGGGCCAGGATGAAGCCCTGGAACGAACGTTCCGGGCGCATGTGGTCAGGCAGGGCGTCCATCGTTGGAATCGATCTCGCGGAGGGGGTGGAGGCGCGCGGGACCGTATCGGCGGCAGCCAATGGAATCAAGGCGATGGGAGATGTTTAGCGTCATTCCGGGATGGTCCGAAGGACCAGACCCGGAATCTCGAGATTCCGGGTTCGATGCTGACGCATCGCCCCGGAACGACCACGATGTTAGCCCGGGCGATAGGCCCCGGTCACCGGGTCGCGGCGCAGCGTCTTGATTTCGCCCGCGCGGGTGGCCTCGGCCACGCGGGACAATCGCGCCTCTTCGAGTTCCTGGTTGATCCGGACGGCCGTCTTGTACGCCCAGCGGACCACGGCCAAGCTTCCCAAGACGCCTGCGAATGCAATCAGCGGCGGCATCGGTCGATCCTTGTCGTTCACGTCTGTCAGGCCCCCAATGCCAAGCATTCTCGCGCAAGGTGGCCTGCGCCGCAATCGCGGTTTTGGGACTAAATGGCGCGCTCACATCCCTGTGTTCACAGCCCGAATCTGGCCCAAATCGCACGGGTTTCCAGCGCCGAGATCACCTCGTCCGGCAGCGCGGCCAGCCCATCCAGCGCCGCCAGCGATCCCGCCCCCGGCGCCCGCCGGCCGAGCAGGCCGGAGAGCAAGCCGCTGGCCGGCGCAATCACCGGGGTCAGCACCTTGTCGCCATAGCGGGCCCGCAACGTGGAGCGGATGTCGCCGATGCCATCGGCGAGCCCGAGACCGATCGCGGTATCGCCGGCCCAGTACTCACCGGTGAACAGCACGTCGTCGGCGCCGTTGAGGCGACTGCCGCGGCTCTGCCTGACCAGCGCGATGAAGATCGCATGGATCTCGCGCTGGATCGCCTTCAGCCGGGCGACGTCGTCGGGGTTCTCGGGAAGGAAGGGGTCGAGCATCGCCTTGTGGCTGCCCGCCGTATAGAGCCGGCGCTCGACCCCGATCTTCTTGATCAGCCCCTCCAGGCCAAAGCTGCCGCCGACCACGCCGATCGAGCCGAGGATCGAGGACGGATCGCAATAGATCTCATCGCCCGCGCAGGCGATCATGTAGCCGCCGGAGGCCGCGACGTCCTCGACGAACACCAGCACCGGGAGCTTCTTCTCGGCGGCGAGTTGCCGGATGCGCAAATAGATCTGCCGCGACTGCACCGGCGAGCCGCCCGGCGAATTGATCACCAGCGCCACCGCCTTGGCATTCCGCGTACCAAAGGCGCGCTCCAGCATCTTGGCGACGCCGGAGAGTGTCATGCCGGGCCGCAGCGGCGTCACCGCGCCGATCACGCCTGCCAGCCGTACCACCGGCACGACGGCCGCACCGCGCCTGAAGCGCGCCGGCAACATTGCCTGCGCGCGTTCGAGCAGTCCCGAACGTCCAGCGTGATCACTTCTTTGTTCACTCATGCCGTTACCTCGAATTAACCACTTTTTATCACGCCACTGTCATTGGAATCCGTGGAACGCGTTTTGCATTTTGTCATTGGGGCTGCAATGCGCGAGCGGAGAGGGACTCATGAAAATCTATCTGCTGATTTTGCTGATCGGTACACTCCTGGCGGCGATCCACTTCACGTCCACGCCGGACCGCCAGTCGGAAACGGCTTCGCAGTGATTTAGTGCCTCTGACGACGTGGGCAGCCTGCCCGCTAGCGCCGCGCCAGCGGCAATTCCCCCTTCCCAGCCAACACCTCCTGCACCCATTTATTGGGCACACCTGACTCTTCATTGAGCAGCAGTGCGGCATGGAGCCGCGTCGGCGCCCGGCCGCCCTTGGTCGCCCGCACCAGGATTCGGATCGCCGGCGACGTCCCGTCGCCGTGAACCGGCAGGATCTCGACACTGCCAAAACCGCGGTCCAGCGCGGCCAGCACCTCGGCAATGCCATCGGCCCGCCAGATCAGCGCAAGCTGCCCGTTCGACTTGAGAATCCGCCGCGCCGCGTGAACCCAGCCGGCCAGCGTGGTCGCGGTCGCGACATGGGCGCGCTCGCGCACACCGTCCGGCGAGGCGCGGTGCCGCGACGGATCGTTGAACGGCGGGTTCATCAGCACGACGTCAGCGCTATCGGGCCCGAGGCCGGAATCATCGAAGGCCGCGGCGCCGGCTTCGACATCAAGCACGATCACCTCCGCCACGATCGCGTTGGTGCCGGCATTATTCCGCGCAAGCTCGGCCAGGACCGGGTCGATTTCGACCAGGACGAGATCGATCCCCCTCACCCGCCGCGCCACCGCCAGCCCGGCCGCGCCGACGCCGGAGCCGAGATCGACGACGCGGTCGCCTGATCGAGCCGGCGTCGCCGCGGCGAGCAGGATCGCGTCATGGCCGGCGCGGTGGCCGCTGCGGGGTTGCCGCAGGCGCAATTGGCCACCGAGAAATCCGTCTTCAGTGATCCCGGCGGCCGGAGACTCGTTCTTTGACGCGTTTTCTTCACGCGAACCGGGACCCACTTCGCTCGAAAACGCCCTAGTCATCGGCCCGCAATTCGTGGCCGAGGCCGGCATCGGTCAGGAGCTGGCGGGCCTCGTGGTTGTCGTCCTCATGCACCAGGATCCGCCGCGGCAGCACGCCGAGCGAGCCCTCGATGATGCTCATGTTCTGGTCCAGCACCAGATGATGGATGTTAGCGCTGTCGAGCAGCGCGCCAATGGCGGAGACCAGCACCATGTCATTGGTCCGTACCAATTCCCGCAAAATACGCTCTCCTGTCGCCCCGGCTGTGCGGCACTTGCGCCACATGTCAATAACTTGATGGCCTTGCCGCTGCACCGCGCAGTTTCTATTGTTATAGCTGAGCATAGTGCGTATTCGGCAAAATTGGAGACCAGCGTGGCGGTTATTGTACCCTTCGAAAGCCCGTCCAATGCTTCGATCGACGGGCTGGTGGGACTTGTCGCCGCCGACATGGAGCGCGTCAACGCGACGATCCTTTCGCGGACCGGCTCCGAGGTCACCATGATCCCCGAGGTCGCCAACCACCTGATCTCCTCCGGGGGCAAGCGGCTGCGCCCGATGCTGACGCTGGCGATGGCCCAGCTCGCCGACTATTCCGGCGACGGCCATATCAAGCTCGCCGCCGCGGTCGAATTCATGCACACCGCGACCCTGCTGCATGACGACGTGGTCGACGAGAGCGAACTGCGCCGCGGCAAATTGTCCGCGCGGATGCTGTGGGGCAACGAGGCCAGCGTGCTGGTCGGCGACTTCCTGCTCGGCCAGGCGTTCCGGATGATGGTCGAGGTCGGCTCGCTCCGCGCGCTCGACATCCTCTCCGCCGCCGCCGCCACCATCGCCGAGGGCGAGGTGATGCAGCTTGCCGCCGCCAAGAACACCGCGACCACCGAGGACGAATATCTCGCCGTGATCCGCGGCAAGACCGCGGAGCTGTTCGCCGCCGCCTGCGAGGTCGGCCCCGTGATCGCCAACCGGCCTAAGGCCGAGCAGACCGCCTGCCGCTCGGTCGGCATGAATCTCGGCATCGCCTTCCAGCTCGTCGACGACGTGCTCGACTATGGCGGCAAATCCGCAAAACTCGGCAAGAATGTCGGCGACGATTTCCGCGAGGGCAAGATCACGCTCCCGGTGGTGCTCGCCTTCCGCCGCGGCAACGATACCGAGCGCAAGTTCTGGATCCGCGCGCTCGAGCGCGGCGAGATCGGATCCGCCGACCTCGACCACGCCATCGGCCTGATGACCAAGCACCGCGCCCTCGAAGACACCATCAGCCGCGCCCAGCACTACGGCGCGATGGCCGTCGACGCGCTGGCGCTGTTCCCGCCCTCACCGATGAAGACGGCGCTGGAAGAGGTCGTCGCATTCTGCCTGGCGCGCTCTCATTGATCTAGGCACTCGCGAGCAACAAGACGGTGTCGTCCCTGCGAAAGCAGGGACCCATACTCCGCGGCGAGAGTTGTAGGCGGGACTCGTCATTCCAGCGTCACGCAAAAAACAAGCATCGGTGGTTATGGGTCCCTGCTTTCGCAGGGACGACACCGGGGTTTGCTGCACCGGCGCCCGCTACTCCTTCACCGGCACCCAGATCTCCAGCCCGCCATTGCCGGTGCTCGCGTCGAACTTCTCGTCGTAGCGCTCGAAGTTCGGCGCGTCCGCGACCTTCATGCCGGATTGCGGCAGCCAGCGATTCCAGATCGTGTTGACGGTGCGGCGGATGGTCGAGATGTGGTCGGCGTGGGTGAACACGACGTATTTCTGCTCGGGAATGCGGACGCGCGCGAACTCGCGCGGCAGGTCCGAGAAATCGGCGACCTCGACGCCGGCGATGTAATCGAAATTGCCGGCATCGTCGCCGTTGCAGCAGACGCCATAAGCGACGTTACCGACCTGGCGGGGGATGTGCGCGCATTGCTGGTGGAAGCCCTGCCACTGCTTCGGAATGCCGGCATCGCTGCCATTGCCGTGGTTGTAACGCTCGCCGATGCCGGCGACGAGGAACGCCTTTCCGGTGGCAATGCGCGGCGGATCGATGTGGTCGAGAGCTGTCGAGATCATGGTGATCGGCTCCTGGAGATTGAGCGTCGTCAGGCACGTTGTCGCGCGCACCGTCTCGGGCGTGACGCCGAAATGGTCGCGAAACGCGCGGGTGAATGCTTCGTGGGAGCCGTAGTCCGCATCCAGCGCGAGGCTGAGAATATCGGGCGCACCGGCCGCGAGTTGGCGCGCGGCTTCGCTGAGGCGGCGCGCCCGCACATAACGCATCACCGAGAACCCGGTCGCTTCCGCGAACGCCCGTACCAGATGGAAGCGCGAGACGCCCGCAACGGCGGCAATCTCGTCGAGCGTCAGCGGCGCGCCGAGATGGCTTTCGATGTACCAGAGCGCCTTCTGGGCTGGATTCATGGACGACGGCCTTCCTGCAAAGCTCGGGCATCATGCACGGCTGCCGCGCGCGGCATTTGACAGTCCTTGCTGCCCGGCGGTGAAACCGTGGTTCCGCTCCACGGAAATTTACCCGCAAAGCCGTCGCTGGCAACAATGTTGCAATCGTGCATACTCGCCGACGCATCGATCCGACGGCTCACCAAGCTGCCCGATAATCAAGACTGCAAGAGCCGCGGCCAGCATGTCAGGGAGGACAATGATGCACCACCAACGCTTGAGCTATGCCAACTGCGTCAAGTCCGCGGCGCTTGCGGGGCTTTTGACGATCGCCTTCGCAAGCGCAGCCAACGCGCAGAAGAAATACGATCCGGGCGCAACCGACACCGAAATCAAGGTCGGCAACATCATGCCCTATTCCGGTCCGGCGTCCGCCTACGCCACGATCGGCAAGACCGAAGCCGCCTATTTCAACAAGCTCAACAGCGAAGGCGGCATCAACGGCCGCAAGGTCAACTTCATCTCCTACGATGACGCCTACTCACCGCCGAAGATGGTCGAGCAGGCCCGCAAGCTGGTCGAGAGCGACGAGGTGCTCCTGATCTTCAATCCGCTGGGCACGCCGGGCAACACCGCGATCCAGAAATACATGAACGCCAAGAAGGTGCCGCAGCTGTTCGTCTCCACCGGCGCGGCCAAGTGGAATGATCCGAAGAACTTCCCGTGGACCATGGGCTGGCAGCCGAGCTACCAGGTCGAAGCGCGCATCTATGCCAAGTACATTTTGCAGAACTATCCGGGCAAGACCATCGGCGTACTCTATCAGAACGACGATTTCGGCAAGGACTATCTGATCGGCCTGCACGACGGGCTCGGCGACCAGGCCAAGAAGCTGATCGTCGTCGAATCCTCCTACGAGACCTCGTCACCGACGGTGGATTCGCAGATCGTGCAGATCAAGGGCGCCAACCCCGACATCTTCGTCAACATTGCAACGCCGAAATTCGCGGCGCAGGCGATCAAGAAAGCCGCCGAGCTCGACTGGCATCCGGTGCAGTTCCTGACCAACGTGTCCGGCTCGATCGGCGGCGTGATGAAGCCGGCCGGCTATGAAGCGAGCCAGGGCGTGCTGTCCACGGCGTATCTCAAGGACCCCAAGGATACCGAGTGGAAGAACGATCCGGCGATGACCGAGTGGCGCGCCTTCATGACCAAATGGTATCCCGAAGGCGACCTCGACGACGCCGCGACCGTATTCGGCTATGGTGTCGCCAAGGGTCTCGAGCAGGTGTTGCGGCAGTGCGGCGACAATCTTACCCGCGAGAATCTGATGAAGCAGGCGGCCAGCCTCAACTTCGAGATCGGCATCTATCTGCCCGGCACCAAGATCAAGACCGGGCCGGACGACTATGCGCCGATCGAGCAGTTGCAGATGATGCGCTTCAAGGGCGAGAGCTGGGAGCGGTTCGGTCCCATCATGAGCGGCGAGAAGAGCAGTTGAGGGCTTTCCTCCACAACTTTGCGGTTCGTGATGCCCGGCCGTGCGCCGGGCATCCACGTCTTCGACATGATTCACGAGCAAGACTTGTCGCAAGCAAGACTCGTTACGAGCAAGATTTGCGATGGCCGGAACCCAGACCAGCCGAAGCGACGCCGTTCTTCAGGCTCAAATGTCCGGCCACCACGAATTCCAGGCACATCCTGCGATCGGAAGGACAACAACAATGAAAATCACCGACGTCCGCGCCCACCATATCCGCATTCCCTACGACGCCGGGCCCGCGAGCTTCCGCCAGGGAGCTTCCGCGATCTCGGCGCTCGACATGGTGCTGGTCGAGGTTTCGACCGATGCCGGCCTCACCGGCTGGGGCGATGCGTTCGCCTATGTCTGCCCGAAGACGAGCTGCACGGCGGTGGCCGAGATGATCGCGCCGCAGGCGCGCGGCCTCGAGGTGCCCGACGCCGCCAGCATCCCCGCCGCGATGGAGCAGATCCAGCGCAACCTGCATCTGTTCGGCCGCTACGGCATCACGATGTTTGCGATCTCGGCGCTCGACATCGCGCTGTGGGATCTCGCCGGCAAGGTGAAGGGCGTGCCGCTGTATCAACTGATCGGCGGCGCGAAGCGGAGCACGATCCCGGCCTATGCGAGCCTGATGCGGATCGGCAATCCGGCGCATATCGCCGCCGAATGCAAGAAGGCGATCAAGCTGGGCTATTCCGCGATCAAGCTGCACGAGACCACCGTGCCTGCGGTGGCCGCCGCACGCGAGGCGATCGGCCCCGGCGTGCCGCTGATGGTCGACATGAACTGCCCGCTGGACGGGCCCGCGGCGATCCAGTTCGCGCGCGACTGCAAGCAGGCCGCGCCGCTGTTCCTGGAGGAGCCGGTCTGGCCGCCGGAGGATTTTGCGACGCTCGCCGAGGTGCGCAGAGAAGGCCGGCTCGATATCGCGGCCGGCGAGAACGCCTGCACTGTGCATCAATTCCGCCAGATGATGACCGCGGGCGCGGTCAGTCACGCGCAGCCCTCCGTGATCAAGGTCGGCGGCATCACCGAATTCCTGAGGGTGGCCGTCCTCGCCGACGAGTTCGGCGTCCAGGTGATTCCGCACTCGCCGTATTTCGGGCCGGGCTTCCTCGCCACGCTGCATCTGATGGCGATCCGCGACGCGGGGCTGATCGAGGTGTTCTTCATGAAGCGTCCCGCCTGCCTGTGGGGCGACCGCATCGACGTCGACGCCAACGGCCATGTCGCCGTGCCGCAGGGCCCCGGACTCGGTTACGAGCCGGATCGCGACGTGATGGAGAAGTATCGGGTGGCGTGAGTCGAACGCCGCGAGCCACGACAATGGTGCGCCCCCTCTCCCGCTTGCGGGGGAGGGCTGGGGTGGGGGTATCACCGCAAGCGATATCCTTCGTGTGGAGAAGCCCCCACCCGTATCGCATCTGACGATGCGATACGGCCTCCCCCGCAAGCGGGAGAGGCGACGAAAATTCGCGGATCGACCTTTGCTACTTCGTCCCGTCCTTCGCGGCGGGCGCGGCATCCTTCGCCGGCGGCGCGTCGGCTTTCTTCTTCAGATCCTCGGTGAGCTTGACCTGCGCGGCCTGCAGATCGGTGACGAGCTTCTGCAAGCTCGCAACCGAACTCTGCAAGCTCGCGATCTGCCGGTTGGCGGCGTCGAGCTTCTGCTGATGATCCGATGTGAGCTTGTTGATCGTCTTCTGCAGGAAATCGACATTGCTCTGCAGACAGCTCGTGCGCCGCTCCATGGTTTTCTCGACGGTGCAGATCTCGATGCCGGGAACGTCCTGCGCATGCGCGGTTGCGGCGACGCCGAGTGCGAGCGGTGCCAGCAAGGCGAGAACAAAACGAGCAGTCATCGGCGTCTCCAGGCAAATGCGTCATTCACAGTTTTGTGCTCGCGACGCTGAAAGCGAGGCAGACATACCACACTGAAACCGCATTCAAGCGGTGTGCTTCACCCATTACGGGACTACTCGTGGGGACGGGGGCCTCGGAACTTGTTTGGTTCGATCCCTTTTGGCTCGGCCTTGGGCAGTGGAGACAGATCGCATGGCAACGCGCGAAAAACGGATGGCGCAATTCGACGGCAATGGCGAACCTGCGCCGGAACAGCGCGTGGAAGTACTTTGTGAGGATCATAGCGGAACGTATCAGCTGCCGTTCGCCTGCCGCTTCGTCAACGGCCAGTGGCGCAATGACACCACCGGCGGCGCGCTGGAAGCCAACGTCATCGCCTGGCGGAAGCCGCGCGAGAAGCAGGCGGGCACGGGCATGGCCTGAGGCCGGCATCGGCGCGCGCTGTTTCAAAACGCGACGCGCGCGCACCGTGCCTTAAGATTTGGAACGCGGGTGGAACGAACCGCGTCCGAATCACTGATCGAGCAGCGTCCTGTGTTGTTCACGGCTAGATGTGGTCATTAGCCCGAGGCTGCGCACCACATACAGAAGCATGACGATCGGCCGCAGCCAGCGGCCGATAACAAAGGTTAACTCCTCCGCAGACGACATTGCGATCCCTCCTCTCTGTCCTGCCTGGCGATCATTTCCACGGCGTGATCGGCGGCACCGTTTCGGTCGCCGGCGGCACATCCACGGTCTTGAAATCGGCGGGGCTGACGATCTCGAGGTATTCCATGTCCTTGGAGTAATCGAACAGATAGTGGGTGATGCCGGGGCGCTGATGGATGACGTCGCCGGCCTCGACCAGCGTCTCCTTGTCCTCGTACATGAAGCGCGCCCAGCCCTTGGTCATGATGACGATCTGAAAATCGCACAGATGCTTGTGCCAGCCGGTGCCCTGCTCCGGCGGCATGTCGGGATTGGCCTTGACCAGATGGCAGATCACCTGCCCGCTGGTGGCATCGGCGATGCCGAGATCGCGATACAGGAAGAAGTCGCGCAGACCTCCGCCCTTGAACTCGGTGTCACCGGGTTTGACGTGGGAAAATTTGCTGACGACGGCGTGCTGGTTCATTTCAAGCCTCCACGGTTCTCGTGTTCGCGAGATCGCGGCGCGGCTCGGCGTCCAAATTTTCGGCAGCGTCGCATCGTCGCGGTCACAGCTCGGTCATTGCCATGCGAAATCCTTGCCAGCCGGGTTGGGCTGCGGCGAACCGTCTCGCCATGCGCTGACATCGCCGCGGAAGCATTTGGAGCGAGGCGCGAATTTGCGCTTCGACGGCTGTCGTGCACACCTGTCGCGTGGCGCCAATGCCTGACGCCGACGGCACGTCCGTTGAGCAAGGCTTGCCTCGTGCTTGAGCCGCCGATGCAGGCAGGCCGGCCCGGGCGCTGCCTAATATTCGACCTCGAGCTCCTCGACGTCGGCCGGCTCCGCCTTCGCGGCCTCGATCCATTCCTGCATCTCGGGCATCGTCATGATGGTGCTGGCATACACCGCAAGCGCAGGCTCGAGCTTGACGTCATAGGTCATGAAGCGGGTCACGACCGGCGCATACATCGCGTCCGCCATGGTGCGGCGTTCGCCGAACAGGAACGGGCCGCCCGAAGCGGCGAGACAGTCGCGCCAGATGGTGCAGACGCGGTCGATGTCGGCCTGCGCCCGCGACCAGATCTTGAAGCCGGGGAAATGGCCCTTGAGATTGACCGGCAGCGACGAGCGCAGCGTGGTGAAGCCGGAATGGATTTCGCCCGAGATCGAGCGGCAATGCGCGCGCCGGATCCGGTCTTCCGGCAGCAGCCCGGCATGCGGCATGATCTCGTTGAGATACTCGCCGATCGCCAGCGTATCCCACACCGTCGCACCGTCGTGGCGCAGGCAGGGCACCAGGATCGAGGACGACAGCAGCAGCAGCTCGGCGCGGGCCGACGGGTCGTCGGGCGCGGTGACCACCTCCTCGAACTCGAGCCCGGCGAATTTCGCCAGCAGCCAGCCGCGCAGCGACCAGGAGGAGTAATTCTTGCTGCTGATGGTGAGTGTCGCTTTCGCCATATCGGTCCCTCACGCCTGAACGCGTCCTCAGCTCCCGGACATCGCGCGCCGGTTCAGCCGCCGCGCACCCGGCGCCATCAGTCTTTGCAGCAAGCCACGTGCCAATTTTCCGGGCGGCCGGCCCCGCCTCTGGCGTCGATATTGCATGGCAAGCCGGGCCACGGGTGGATGCGTATGATGTCAATGCTGTACCAGGCCTATCAGAACCACATGGACCTCACCGCGCCGTGGCGAACCGGAGCCGCGGCGGCGTTGCGCTATCTCAATCTGGTGCCGCGCGGCGCGTCCTACCGGACGTTCGGCCGGCTCGCCGCCGCGCTCGAGCTGATCTCGCGCTCCAGCCTGAGCTATGCCCGCCCCGACTACGGCATCGGCAGCGTGACCGTCGGCAACAGGGAGTTAGAGGTGACGGAGGAGGTCGCCTATGCGACGCCGTTCGGCTCGCTGCTGCATTTCAGGAAGGTGGACGGACCGGAGCAGCCGCGGCTGTTGCTGGTGGCGCCGATGTCCGGGCATTTTGCCACGCTGCTGCGCGGCACCGTGAAGACGCTGCTGCAGGACCACGACGTCTACATCACCGACTGGCACAACCCGCGCGACATCCCGCGCAGCAAGGGCCGCTTCGGGCTCGAGGACTACACCGACCATCTGATCGACTTCCTCGGCCAGCTCGGCCCGCGCGCGCATATGGTGGCGATCTGCCAGCCTTCGGTGTCGGCGCTGGCGGCCGCCGCGATCATGTCGGAGGACAATCATCCGGCGCGGCCGGCCTCGCTCACCCTGATGGCCGGGCCGATCGACACAAGGATCCAGCCGACCAAGGTGAACGAATTCGCCAAGAGCAAGCCGATCAAATGGTTCGAGGATAATCTGATCAATTACGTGCCGATGCAGTGCAAGGGCGCGTTGCGTCAGGTCTATCCCGGCTTCGTGCAGCTCACGGCGTTCGTGTCGATGAATCTGGAGCGGCACATCAAGCAGCATATCGATCTGGCCGATCATCTCGCCAAGGGCGAGACCGCCAAGGCCGCGGTGATCAAGACCTTCTACGACGAGTATTTCGCGGTCATGGACCTGCCGGCGGAGTTTTACATCGAGACGGTGCGCGACGTGTTCCAGGAGCATCTGTTGCCACAGGGCATGCTGATGCATCGCGGCCGCCCAGTGAATCCGGCGGCGATCCGGCGCATGGGGGTGATGACGGTGGAAGGCGAGAAGGACGACATCTGCTCGATCGGCCAGACGCTCGCCGCGCAAGACCTCTGCACCGGGGTCCGCACCTATCGCAAGGTGCATCACATGCAGGCCGGCGTCGGCCATTACGGCGTGTTTTCCGGCAAGCGCTGGAACAACGAGATCTACCCGCTGCTGCGCGATTTCGTGCATGTGAATTCGTGACGGCGCAACGACGTCACGCATCGCTTCTGCGCTGCGCCCGCATGACGGCGAACGGCTAGTGTCCCGAGTCACAAGTTCGCAATCATAGATTCGCAGTAGATTCGCGTCGCTGTGCCAAGGATGGAGGCAAAC
>NZ_JAQOSR010000068.1:0-42876 GCF_046718885.1 Bradyrhizobium sp. UFLA01-814
CAATGATTGACCGCTTGCTCATTTTGATTCCTTCACAACCACGTTGAGGGTTTGTACCGTCTCGGAGACGGTGTGATGCTGCGGATCCGCCCAATAGAGTCTTATTGTGTGCCGACCAGGCTTGGCAGGGAGATCGAAAACATAGAGATAGCGGCCATCACCAAGCTGGGTCAGCTGGTCTGCCATTGGCATGAGCTCGGTTTCGTCCATCGCAACATGCAGATGAACGCTCGGATTGGCAGAGCTCATGGTCATTTCTGCGATGTTATCGTCGGCTTGGAAAACGAAAGCAACACGCTCGCCGATGGTATTACCCGATTGCGGCAGAAGGATCTTCAATGCGGGCAGCTCGCGGGTGTTTCCCGATCTCGCAACAGGCGCACCGTCGGACCCGTGCATATGCTGCATGCCCGGCTCATGGTGTTGTGCGTGGGCTGGAGCCGCGACCAGAGCGCCAGCCACAACAATCATGCACCAAATGAACTGTTCGAATCGATCGCCAAACCGGTTGGGACGGGATGATATTTGCATGCTTTCCTCTTTTGTTTGCGAGCCCTGAAAGATTTCCACTAATTCAGTGTACATGTTGAGCGGGTGGCGGGAGAATTTTGGACTCTCTATTGAGAACTCGGACCTGCGAGATCAGCTCGTCGGATTTTTGCCAACCACATTCGTCCTCCTCCTGCAACCAGCGCGCACGAATGTATCCGAACCTGTCGATTAGGAATTCCATGGAATGTCTTCCCATTTCCAAACGCTTGGGATCTCCACGATTTGTAGTGCTCCGGGAGAGCAGATCGTAACTTTCTCTAACCTCTTGTGCTCCATGCCGGACATTCGGGACGCCCGCCGCCAGCTTTGCGTCCGGCGACACGATAATCGCCCACAATCGTTCTTTCCGGAATCGTTTCTGCTCAAGGCGTAGCTGTTTAACGCGCATTGCGTCGGACTTTTCGGGAAACACGAGCAGCACATTGCTTTGCTCACGGAAGTCCTTCAGCTCCCTCTCGGCCCCATTCTCGTCCTCTAAGAAAAAATTTGGAGCCCCCAGCCACGGATGATCGGGTACGATTTCAGGCGACAGGAGGCGCGCCTGAAATCCCTCTGAAAACGTCCGCAGGAAATTGATCACATCCCAGCGGGCCTGTTCGTCCAATACATCAGCAAATCCGGGCATGCCGCTTTTTGGAATTCCATGGCTAAGCCACCAAAACATGTCGCCGGCCGTATGCAGCGCAGTATGCGGTTCGCTCAAATTCGCGGGCGGCTTGGGGAGGGTCGATGCCGCCGGACCATCGCCTAGCCCTCCGCTGCCGTGGCAAGCCGCACAATTCTGGGCAAATAGACGCTTTCCATTGGTTATTGATATCGTCGAATAGGCAACCGACGGGCGGCGGTAAGTATCGGGATAGGCTTGCACGGATATCTGCCACAGACCGCCTGCGACCGAAATAGCGGCGGCGGCACCTGCTGCAACTGCTTTTACCTTTTGCGGCTTTCTCACACAAACGAGCAGGCCCCAGAAGAGTGACAATAGTGCTAGTGAGAAGGCGCCCACCGCGATAACGGGCGTCGGCCACGCCGGCCACGTGGCTTCGATCGAAAAGCGAAACGGCAGCCACCAGATGGGCTGATCATGTCGTGCTGGTATGACTGAAGAGAGCGCGGCTGCGCAGCCGACGATCAGAACCCCGCAAAAGAATTCAGTTGCTGCCCATCCAGCTCCTGCAAGAAAAGCCGCGGGTTTTGCTCCTACGGTTTCCATGACGGGTAGGAAGCGCGTGCGGATCCGATTGGCCACCAACAGGATGCATGCAAGTAGAGCAAGCTTCGTTATAATTAGTTGGCCGTAGGTCGTGCCAAGCCACTCGCCAGCCGAACTAGCGGAGCTAAACGCGAGCACCAAACCTGATGCGACGACGACGACCACGAAACCGGTTGCTAGTTGGGAGAAACGTCGCAGCGTCGCTGCGACATAGGCGCGCCGAGTGTCCGTGGAGGTGACAGCGACCGAAGCCACCAGCCAGATCCAAGTCGGTAAGGCCCCAAGCCAAGCAGAAACCGCGAGCACGTGAAGTTGATACGTCGGAACGAGCCAACGGCTGTCGTCTTCCCCGGCGGCGTGTCCAGCAAGTGGACCAATCAGCGCGATCAGTGCTGCTGTCCAGGCTGTCACGATTGAAGCTGAACGTTGCTGCTCCCTCGACCAGCCGCGAATTTGGATCGCTGTCGGCAGCAGCAAAAGAAGAGAGAGCGCTAACCTTGCAAGCGTGATCCGACCGTAATGTGTGTCAAATCCGAAGCTTTCCAGCGGCTGGCCAGCCGCTACTATCTCCGGTAGTGCCATATCTGTCGCAATCGCGACTTGAGCGATAAATAACCCAGCGGTAGCGAAGAGGTGAATGCCGGCCGCCCAGAGAAAGCTGACCTGCACTCGTCTTTGCCAAGCGGCAAGGACCGGATCGGAAGACGGCGTTGCCAGCAACAGAAAGAGTACTCCGCCTATGACCCATGCAAGCGCAATGTCAGCGATGGCCTTGCACAGAGCTGGAAACAATACCGTCATTCCGCATGCCTAACGTTCCTCGACGGTGAACTGATAGCCGTAGTCCACCACATGCCCGTCTTGCGAGAGCACGCGGTAATGAACCGAATAGCTGCCCGGTCTCATGTCAGATACTGCCGTTACCATGCACTTCGGATCATTGCCCGCTTTCAAATCGCCGAGCGCTAGCGACTGACCGTTGGCGTTCTTGAGCTCCACTTTCGAAAACTTGAGCTCTATGCGTTCGTTGAAGCACAGTTCGATCTGCTGCGGCGAATGAGCTAACACTGCCCGGCTCGCGGGATCGGACTTCACGAGAGCGGCATGTGCAGAGGCAGCCGTTGGCAGGCACACGAGGCCAACGCACAGCAACGTGATGCCAAGCGCTGATACCGGACGCCTGCTTGCGGACGAGAGTTCTTTTACCGTCCCTTGAATCAGCCTAGTTCGCGCCCTGCCGGTGCCGGCGGTCAAGTTTGGCGTGCCAGCATGATCGAGTGACGGCCGCGTCGCTACTCGGATGTAATCGCTCTTGTATCCGTGTTTTTCGTGAGACATGAGTGTGACCCTTATTGCCGGACAGCGGCCGACAAAGTGCTAGCCTAGCTTTCCTTGCGCAACGTGGAGTACCAAAACAGGGCGGCCCCGGCTGCCAGCGTTCCTAGAACGATTGCGAAACTGTCCCTATATCGGACCCAAATCCCGTTGCCGTAACCAACCGAAAACGGAAATCTCGATACGTATTTCGGTCCGTCGCCGACTGTCACGAGGCCCACAAAGCGCCCGGATTCGGGGAACGTGTACTGAAACGATAGTGAGCCTGTCGGATATTGTTTTGGCGGGATTCGAAGGATGGCCTCGCTGTCTACGTCGTTGCCGGCGTCTCGCAACAACCGGACCTCGATGGGCAGATCACGTAGCACGTCGCCGACGGCATCCAAGACGATGACCGTGCGGCCGATTTCCGGAATGTCCTCGCAAAATTCCTGATTCCCCTGCTTGGCCGGCTGGTATCCGGTAAAATGCATAATATAGGGCCCAGCGCGAAGCTTGCACACGTCTTTCTCCATCGATACTCCCCCGTGTGCAATCGCTGGCCGCGCCCCACCGCAGTCGAGGATGAGGAGCAAAGATGGAATTCCAAGCACTGCGGCTTTTACGATGTTCAACCCGCACCTCCTTTCGGATTCTCAGCCGTGCGGTTGTCGGGATCGGTGAATACAGGGACCATGGGGCCGCTGACGTTTGAGATTGTCCGTTTGCCGTGCTCGTCATAGAAGAACAACAGTCCTCCCAACGTGTTGTCCGGATCGTTGATCAGGCTACTCAAGCGCTCCGTCTCCCATGCCGCGTCGGCCGCTTCGATATCGACTGTCTTCGTTTCACCCGGCTTGAGCGGTCGGCTGTCGCTCACCTTAAGCCCATTCGGAGGAAGCAATTCCTTGGGGTAATTCGGATCCACCGTCGCCATTGCCTGGCTAACCTCATGGTTGATGAAGCGCTGGTTGGAAGTTAAGAACTCGCCAAGCTGTGCTGACGTGCTTCCATTGTTCGTCAGTGTCACGTTCATACGAAGCGAGCGGCCAGGGACGTCATAGTTTGACTTGTTGACCACAACTTTGACCTGCTCAGGCACTTCCGGTAGGGGCTCGACGGTTGCGCGGGACCCCTGCAGCGGCACGGTCCTTGGATAAGCGGCGTCGGTCGCCTGAAAGCCGAAGAATACGATGAGAATCGTCGCCACGAGCAAACCGGCCCCGAATAGGCGATCGGTGCTGGTAACGAGCTGAGATCGATCGCCGCCTTTTTCCATCAACGCGCGAAAACGAGGCAGCAGGAGCGGCCGGCGCAACCACCAGACAAGCCACACGATGGCGATCGCAACCCACAAGCCATGCCAGAAGAACACCCTGCCAAGGCCCCAGGTTTCGAGATTGTCGATAGTCTCGCCACTGAGAGTTTTGATTGGAAGCTTGAAGTCGCTTTCGTTCCCCGTCACCGTCAGCCAGTTTCCCGGTCCGAGCAGTGGCCCGGCTCCCATCACGTTGATCATCGGATGGACGTGATGGTGGCCTGGCACTCGTCCTTTGAGCACCGTTTTGAATTCATAGTCCCGGTTCAACTCCAGTTTGGTGGACTGAATTGCTGGGACGCCATTAATGTAGCTCTCGGTTCGGGCAAGCACCGGGCCCGGCGTCCCGTTTCCCAGAAAGGCCGCTTCGGGAAGGGGGAGGTTGACTGGCCAGATCGGGAAGAGTCGAAACTTGCCGGTGACAACGATTTCACCGTTCACGGGAATTTCGTTCGTGCTCCACTTCACATCGTAAAAATGAGCCGTTCGCATCCGCAGAAACGGCTCCTGATTGCGCTCACCATGCGCCAGAGCAGCATCTGGGACGAAGGTCAGTATTCCGATCTGCATGATCGCCGCCGCTGCCGATAAGACTAGACGCACGCATGAGCTTTTGCGGAAACAGAATGTTCTCATTTGGAGTCCTTCACGGTCCCAGCAGGATCATTCGGCTGCGACGAAGCGCCCTTGCAGGCTGGTGCCGTCTATGGCTTTTTGGGCTGTTTCAGCTGGCTCATCCTTATCGGTGAGCCCCATGAAATGTTTCAGGGTGTTTGGCGTCGTTACCACACGAGCGAGGAGCATTCCGATATGCCACCACGCCAAATACATCAGTATGGATACGAATGCCGAGAAAAAGGACGCTATAATGGCTGAGTGGCCACCAAAAGTTCGAAGCGTGCCCCGCTCTATCAGCCGGATATACTCAGGCAGGGCGGTGCGGGTGAAGGCATAGCTGATGTAATCGCCCACGGAAACAAGCTGCCCCATCACTTCTACGGGTAGCCGATATGGCGCCAGCCAAAACCAGTTAGTCGGGTAGAAAAGCAGTGCGAATGCAAAGGCGCCGGACATCGCCGTGAACAAAAAATTCCCGGTCAGCAAAAGCGCGACATCGAGGACTAGTGCGCCAGGTATCAGCAGCGCTGGAATGACCTCGCTCATCGGAAAGTACGACCACAGGTGGAAACCGAAATGTCGATTTATCCACTGACCGAACAGGAGACAAACGACCGCAAATGTAGCGGCGATTGGAAGTCTAAATTTCGTCCAAAACACATACTGCAAAGCTGCAGGGAATGTTATGGCCGTAATTGGAGTCAGGGTGACCCACCACTGTCTGTCTTTCCAATCGATCCACATATCCCAGTCCCCTGCGGTCAGCATGTAATGCAGGTGGAATGCGCCGGAGACGGCCAGAAAAAGGATGGCGGCGACGAGAAGGTCAAACACTCTTGAGATTCTTGCTGACTCTTTAGGCCATTCGAGCCCATACAGTCTCACAGACGTTCCTCCTTGCATGGCTTCCTCCTAATTCTTTTACCGAGTTGAGATCGACCTTCCTGGAAACCGACGCCCGACATGATTACAGCGGCAAGCTTTCACATGCCGGGCTGTCAGCGATTAATGGTTCATAAGCGGTTTCAGCGCTGGGTGGCGACCGAAACTTCGTCCTCTTGGGAAAGCCGCCCGATCACTTCAAGCATGTGCATCGCGATCTGGATCAGGAGCCCACCCAAGGCCAGCACACTCCAGCCCATCACGACAAAACCCCAATGCAAGGGATAGGAGAACACTTCTTCCATCAGGAAGAAGGCATGGCCCCACTCGTTGTAGCCCAAGTTCGGCAGTATTAGAAACGGACCTACAACCGCGAGCACGAATGGAATTGAAATCTGCGTTGCGAACTTCGGCAGCCTCGTCATCGCGTACAGAAATGATCCCACGCCAAACAGCACGTAGAGTGGCATGGTGCCATAGAACAGCACGATGTGACTCGGCGTGAAGCTTGTATCCCGGACCACAACCTGATGCCATGAGGCGTCCTGCTCGGCAAAGAAGCTGGTAGCGAACCAGACGCAAAAGGCATAGACGAAGATGAACAGGACCAGATTGAAGTAACGCCGGAGCTCTTCCCGCGGTTTGAGCGCGCCAAGATTGCGGTCTCGCGTGAACCATAGATACGCCCAAGTCACCACCCAGAGCAAAGGGATAACGCTAAGCTCAACCTTCAGCAACGTCATCCAGGCGGCATCGAACGCGGTCTCAGTCGAATCCAGGCCGGCACTCCAAGCATAGACCTGCTGAAAGATGCGCCAGAACACCATCAGCGCTAGCACCGCCAGAGTGCCTCCTGCTGCAAGTTTGAAATTCGCCAACGGCTGAGTACGGTCCTCAGCGGCAGGCTTGGCGTTATGAGTCATCGTGATCGTCATCTTGTCTCCTCCTTGAGATTGCCTAAAGTGTGGTGTTATCTACGAGGGTAGTGCTCACTCCGATCGTTGACCGCAAGGATAGGATCTGTCTTCAAGCTCCCAGCTTTCTGGTTACCTCCTTGCGAACGGCGCACGCATACATGTTGATTTCGAGACCGACCGGTAATTCGACGATTTTTGGGGCTTTCCAGCTCATATCGATTTGCTCGTGGCTAGATGAATGCGGCGCAAAAAGTCGCGAGGACACGAGGTCCTCGCAGTGGGGGAGAACTCACCGAGTGCGCTCCAAGTGCTCGGCGAAAAAAAGAAACCCATGATCACGCCATCCCTGCCACCGCGCGCTGTGCCATCACCCTGATGAGATTGGCGCGATAATCCGACGAGCCGTGGATGTCGCTGAGCAGCCCGCTCGACGACACCGTCACGCCGTCAACCGCGTTCGCCGCCCAGTTCGCCTTCAGGGCGGCCTCGATGGCAGAGACCCGCATCACGCCGCTCTGCGAGTCGCCTGTCATGGCGACGCGCACCTCGCCGGGCTTGCTCTTGGCGACGAATGCGCCGGTCAGTGCAAAGCGCGACGCCGGATGCGGAAATTTTGCGTAACCCGCCTTCGCGGAAACGGGGAATGAGACCGCGGTGATGATCTCGCCATCTTCGAGCGCCGTGGAGAACAGGCCTTTGACGTAGCGAATGCATACGCGTTTAGCCTTTCTCGTCTCTCCTAATCTCTCCTAAATCTGCAAGTCCTGAAGACCAGCATAGTCGAATGGTTAGATTCGGCTGCCACCAATCCTGGTAGGTGCGGTGCAGTCCTTCTCCACGATACAACTTGGCAACGCCCCAGGCTTACCGTCACCAGGGGCGCGCGTTGGTCAGCTTTGCTGCTATGGCCTGTAAGGCTGGACACCAAAGTTTGCGGCCCGTGATAGGGACAGCGCTGTCCTGTCGATGTAAACCTGATCGGAGACCACGATCCTGATGCTGGTATCCATCCGAGCTAGGCCGCGGACGGGGCTCACCGATTCCACCGCTTGAGGAGTTCGGGGTCTTCCTTGTGCATCCTGATGAGCTCCGTCAGGTTTTCGATGCCGAAGTCGGTGAACGCCATGACCTGGTCGTCACCTATGCCGTAAACCCATATGACGCCATCCTCTGTGTCCATTCCGTTGGCCACGTCCCCGAGCCAGTCCTCGTCTTCGCCGAGGTCTTTTGCGACGCGAGCGATGGTGAAGACGGCGTGAACCTTGTTGACGTGCATGGCTACGCCGCCTGGGAGGAGGACCTCGACGCAGGAGGCGTCCAGTTCCAGGGCAACAACTCGTGCAGGCGGTTCTGCGGCATGTCGGCGATGCGCGCGAAGACGTCGGCAAGCCAGGCTTTCGGGTCGATGTCGTTGAGACGCGCCGTCATGATAAGCGTGGCCATCACGGCAGCCCGCTCGGCGCCGCGATCAGAACCGGCGAACAACCATGCCTTTCTTCCCAGAGCAAAACCACGCAACGCTCGCTCCGCTGCGTTGTTCGTCATGCAGATCCTTCCGTCGTGGACAAGGCGGGCAAAGCCCTCCCAACGGTTGAGCAGATAGTTGATCGGCTTAATCACGTTGGACGAACGTGAGAGCCGGGCAGATTCCGCCCGCAGCCAAGCCTCAAGGTCGGTCAGCAGCGGCGCGCTTCTGTCTTGGCGGACCCGCAGCCGCTCCTCAGCATTCACCCCATGGATCTCGCGCTCGATCTCGAACAGCTGGTCAATTCGACGAACCGCTTCCAGCGCAATGGGCGAGATCGCTGTCGCCGATCTTCCGCGGCGAGCGTTCTGGGCGATGTCGGCAAGTTCGAAGAACGCCCTCCGGCCATGTGCCCAACAGAAGGCGGGCGTGGCCGGCAACGCTTTGCGTCCGGGATCGAAGAGAGCGTTGAACCCGCTATAGGCATCGGCCTGCAGGATCCCAGCGAAGGTCTGAAGATGCCGCGCGGGATGCTCGCCGCGTCGATCGCGCGAGGCGTAGAACAGCGCCGCCGGTGGATCTCGCCCGCCGAATGGCCGATCGTCGCGAACATAGGTCCAAATCCGCCCGGTGTCCGTCTTTCCCTTCGCCAAGATCGGGATCTTGGTGTCGTCGCCATGGAGCCTATCGGCGGAGAGCACATAGGCTTCGATCAATTCAAAGATGGGTCTGACCGCGAACGCTCCGCGCCGACCTGGTCCGCCAGCGTCGAGACCGACAGGTCGATCCCCTCGCATTTGAAGCGCTGGCTCTGTCGGTTCAGCGGCTGATGCTGACCAAATTTGTCGTACAGGATCGTCGCCAGAAGCTGCGGTCCGATATAGCCCCGTGGCGTGGCATGGAACGGCGCCGGCGGCTGTGTGATCGCCTCGCAATCCCGACAACTGAACTTCTCCCGGACTGTGTCGATGACCTTGAACCGGCGCGGGATCTCCTCCAGCGTCGAGGTCACGCTTTCGCCGAGCTTCGACAGCCGCGCCGACCCGCAGCAGGGGCATTGCGTCGGAGCCGACAGGACCACGCGTTCTCGCTCGATGTCATCGGGGAAGGGCTGACGCACCGGCCGCTTGCGCTCAAACGAACGCACCGTTTGCGTCTTCCTGGCCGCCTTCTCGGCGGCCAGCTCATCCTCTGTCGCGCCCGCCTCGAGTTCCTCAAGCTCAAGCTCCAGCTGATCGAGCAGCCGTGCCGACCGCTCGGAGCGCGTGCCATATATCGTGCGTCGTAGCTTCTCGATCTCGAGCTTGAGATGGGCAATCAGCGCTTCGGTGCTCGATTGCTTCGCCTGGGCATTGGCCGCTTCAGCAAACCTGGCTTCCGCCGCAAGCCTGGCCGTGCGTTCGGCCAAAATCATTGCATGCGCGGCGGCAAGATCGGGCGGCAGGTCGGCGCTGGAGTCCATGGCCAGATGGAATCACATTCGCTACCAAACTCAAATAACAAAGTCTCAGCCTACGCTGGTCGGACGCCAGGTCTCTTGGGGGTTGCGCCAGTCGATGCCGGACAGCAGATAGCTCATCTGCGCCTGCGAGATCGACACCACGCCGTCCGCCAGCGACGGCCAGGCAAAACGACCTCTCTCGAGCTTCTTCGTAAACAGGCATGCTCCCTGGCCGTCATGCCAGATCACTTTCAACAAATCACCCCTGCGTCCGCGGAAGCAAAACAAATGACCACTCAGCGGATCACGGCGCAGCACCTCTTGCACCTGCAACGACAATGAGGCGAAGCCTTTGCGCATGTCGGTGTGGCCCGTCGCCAGCCACACTCGAACTCCCGTAGGGACCGGAATCATTGCGGATCCAGAGCCTCGATGATCCGGCGAAGCGCCTCAACGTCGATGCCCGCATCAACAATGACGCGCCGCCCGCCAGCCAGCTCGATCTCAATCCGACGCTCCGTCGAATGTGCGGTCGCGCTCTCCGATGAGGCCGCCACCGACGCCACGGGCCCGCCCTCGGCCATAACTGCCCTGACAAACCCAGCCTCGGATTTGATCCGGTTCGCTGCGAAGGCTCTTCGCCAGGTCACCAGCAGAGAACGTGATAAGCCGTATCGCCGCGCTGTCGCCGCAACCAGGCGAGGCTCGGATAGGCTTTCCAAAACAATCCGCGCCTTCTCCTCCTCAGACCAGCGGCGCCGCCGGCCTGTATCAACCACTTCAAGTCGATTCAGCGCGCTGTACGTATGGCTGTCCATACGTACAGTTCTCAACCATCAGGCCAGCCCGCTGCAAGGCGGCTCTCCTCGGAGGCTTACTGATGCTGTGCGGTATCGCGGCTTCAATACGCCGCGGCGCACTGCGGCGAGACGGCGACATCTTCCACGGTTCGTCGGCATGTTCGTCGTCCACCGGCATGCGGACGCCCAAAACCCGAGCCGATAGCTCCGCCTCGTCCGCGAGCCTGAAGACCATGTCAGCTGACAATCTGGGCAGGGACGACAGATACGCCCATTGATCGTCGTAAGGCCGCAGATCGTTGTCGACAAAAACGCTGTTGCCGATCTCACGAGCTTTCCTTTGCAACGGTAGTGCAATCAGGTTGCCAAAGCCCCCAAGGGGCATCGTGTCCTGATTGGGAAAGAAGCGATCAGGAGGTGAAGCCGATTTCGGGCCGTTTTTCCATTGTCTCCGTGATCAGGGCTGCCCCATCTGCCTGGCGATCCTTGCTGGAACAGGCTCGGAGAAGAATACCCAGACATGGCCGCCATTCCCCCATCGCGACCGCTCCAGGGCCGCGGCAATTCCTTTCACATGACAGGTGCCGAGCAATGCTCTGGCGTCATCCGCCCAGCTCTCCTTGTCGAAGTCGGCGGCAAGGAACCAGCATGTCTCATCCTGCAGCAATGGATAAACCCCGGCGACAAAGTCACCGGTGCGAGCATCGCCGCCGCGCAGATGCTTTTCGATAATGTCCTCGGAAGGCGGAATAAACACCTGATGCGGACATTCCCCGCATTTTACCTTCGGCTTGCCGCAGATCCCCTTTGCCCACTCATTCGAGCACGTCGGCGAATAACCGGAGCGTCCCGTCTTTCTGTTTTCCCAGCGCACCGGAACAACATCGGGACGCCCGGCGAACAAGCGTCGGAACAACTCGACTTTCTCGATTGATGGCGAGTTGTTGGTAACAGGGGGGTCGAAAAAAGCACGTTGTTCGACAGCCTGGCTGCCGGATGTCAGCTTTTGCTCAAGCGCTTCCAACTTGCGCTCAAGCTCCATCCGCTCGGCATCCAGATCAGCCAACCGCTGTCGGATGCGCGCAATCTCTTCCCAAGCATCATTCTTATCCACCGGCTTGCAGCCCGCGCCTACGTTCATCCCGCGCGCCAACATAGACCAAAGGCGATCTCAGCTTAAGGCGGACAATGCATCACTACGGCCCGAGACGTCTGGGATTATGCGGAGCGGAACACGCCGAGATCGGCGAAAACCAGTCCATCACAGGGCGGCACTTCGCATAATCCCGCTCTCCGCATCGATGTTATGTGGTGCACCACATAAGGCCGAGATCGGCGCAGCCTGGTCGAAGCGCTCCGAAGAGGGCCGCGATTACCTCTCGCTCAAGCTCGACGACCCCTCGTTCAACGCACCGATCTACGCGAACCTGTTCGACGAGGAAGGCGGCGAGGGCGACACGCTCCTCTGGTCCCGCGCAAGAACGGCGAGTAAGATCGCTGCACTACACCCGGCCCGGTGCGCAGGTTCGGCAGCTATCCTCCGCATCGTCGCGTTGGCCCTCGTCTGGCAGGCTCCGCAAAAGCGGAAGCCGATGCACGCATCGTGAGATTGGCAACCTGGCTGGGGCCGTCACACGTTATCGCATTGTCCAAAGCTGCTACGGGCTCCGCGTGTTCGCGGCGGCCCGAACGTTGCGCGGTGCCGTCTCGGGCATCATCAGCATGGCGCAGAGCCCGGCCGCGGTAGCGACAAGCATGTACCAAGCGGGCGCCAACGCGTTCCCAGTAACGTGGGTCAGCCAAGCGACGACGAGTTGAGCTGTGCCCCCGAAGATCGCTATCGCAACAGCGTAGATCGTCGCGAAGGCGCCGCCGCGGATGCTCTTGGGCAACCCCTCGGCCATACCGACATAGAAGGCGCTATACGGAATCGTTCCGACGAGGGTGAGCGCGCCGAGACCTGCGAGAAGCGCCATGGGACTGCGGCTCTCTGCGATCCACAAGAACACCGGATAGGTCATCAGCAGCGCGGCGATCTGCGGCCATATCATGATGGGCCGGCGGCCGGCCCGATCTGCAAGCCAACCGCCCAGGAGTGCCGCAACAATGCCTACCGCATTGGCGACGACAGTGGTCGCAAAGGCGAGAGGCGCAGCAACTTGCAGGGTGTTCAGCGCATAAGTCGTCATATATTCCGTGATATAGGTGATAATCGTGCAGCTGGCCAAAATGACCAATCCCAAGCTCATCATGCGGCTGGCACGCAATTTCCTTGCGGGCTCGACGGCGAGAGCCGGCGCTTCAGGTCGGTGCAGCGTTTCGGGCAGGGCCCTGCGCAACCAAAGTCCGAACGGCAGCGTACAGGCACCGAGCAGAAACGCGATCCGCCATCCGTACGCATCCAGCGACTCGCTTGTCATGGTGAGGGAGAGTACTTCTCCGACCAGCGCGCCGGCCGTTGCAGCTATTTGTTGGCTGGCAGGCTGAAACGAGACGGCAAGGCCCCGCCGTCCGGCCGGGGCCGCTTCCAGCAGATAGGCGGTCGTCGGACCGACTTCGCCTCCCAGGGCGAAGCCCTGCACCAAACGCGCGAAAACAACCAATAACGGAGCGGCGATCCCTATCGTATCGTACGAGGGCGTCACAGCCAACACGAGTATCGCGGCACTCATCATGACAAAACTGGCAGTCATTGCAGGCCGGCGTCCGACTCGATCCGAGTACGAGCCGATCACAATGGCCCCGATGGGTCTGGTCACGAAGCCCGCTCCGAAGGTCGCGAGCGACAGCATAAGGCTGGCGAACTGATCCTTCGCCGGGAGGAACGTGTGACCGATCTGGATGGCGAAAAAGCTATACGTCCCGAAATCGTAAAATTCGAGCATATTGCCGATCGTCGCGCCCAACACGGCATGGCCGGTCAAGCCTTCGTCTGCCGCAATGAGGGTCGGCTTCGAGCTTCGCCGAGTGAATTGTTTAGCCATGCGCTTGAATCCGTCTCGAATGCGATCCTAGAACATTTCGACAGACTATGTGGAGCACCTTGCGCTCCGCATGAGCCAGCAGCGGGGTCGCGCGACTCGCGATCTTAAACGCTGCATCGCTGCGGTGCAGCCGTGAGTCTGTACGTGGCCCATAACAATCTTTGCCGCTTTTACAAAGGCCTGCCGACAAGGCCAGCGATCGCGCTCGGCCTCGCGGATCGAGTCTGGGCGATGGTAACCTGTTTGGGCGTAGAGCGACCAGATGACTACGCTTGAAAGGATAGCCTTGTCGCGCAGAGAACGCCGGACGAATGTACCGCTCGAGCTCGAGAATCAAAGTTCGAATGTGCCTTGTTTAATGGCTTGAACCGCACGTCGCGTCAGGTTGTAGAGTTGAAGATGCGGCGGCGTGGGAATGGCACGTTGCCGCAAATGACCAATAGGCAGGGCATGAGAGGTCCTGATAGCGATTGGAGCCAATCACCTCGAAGACGAGGCTCGTCTCAGCAGGGGCCCTGCCGCATTTTCTTGATGTGAGATGTGATGATGTGAAATGGTCGGATAAGTGGTGACGGAGTTGGAATAGCGTTTGCTCGTCTCAAAGCCGCACTGGAGCCAGGTAACACGAGGCTGGCAAACACCAGAATCCTACCGACCATTGCTCACGCGCTGTGGAGGCAACCAATGTCTAGCCTGGTGCCGGATGGCAATGACGACCCTGCGTAGCCGCGCAACGCGTTGGCGGCGCACCTCAGAAAGGATCGTGCGTTGCTTAATGCTGCCCTAAACGAGATTGAGCGCGCGAGTCACATCAACGACTTCTCGACCGCGCTGGTCAAGCACTACAAGCAGTTGCGGGTGATGGCGGATCGCGCAATGTTCCTGCAGAAGGCTGCCGCGGATTTCCACCTTAGATTTGTGGCAAGCTTCGAGGATAACATCCGCGCGGGCAAATCGTGGGGGTACGCCACGACATGCAACGCGGTGAGCCGGGATGCTGCAGGTCAACCTGGCATCGAGGCCTGCAAGGCAATAGCGGCTCGGGTATCGAGGCTGGATAATGATCTGATAGGAAGGGTCCAATGCAAGACGCTCTCGCTCTTTGCATCATCGTTCGGGCGGCTTTCCGCGATGGCCGATTGTCGCAATGGAACGATTAGAATCGCTGCGTTTTGTCTGGGCGAGAGCGGAGTGGTTCAGCGGTTGAACAGTCAACAAATGTCATTGCTGGTGAACGCTTTCGGAAAGTGGCCCGAAGAGCCGATGGTTCGCCAGGCCGCGGCCGCAATCGCGGATGAAGTCGTTCGCCGCAGGGGCCGCCGCGCACGGCTCTTTGAGTTTACTCCGCAAGGATACGACGCTGGTGCATGGCTTTTGCAAGTGGCGCGAAGATGAGAGCACCTGCAGGGCCATCGCCGGCGAAATCCGTCGCCGCGCGATTGCGCCGACATCGGGCTCTCTGAGTTTGTTTCCCAGGGGATGTCGGTTCTCGTCAACGGCTTCAGTAGATCGCCGAAACAGGAAGACTATCGTCACGCCACAGCCGCGATCGCCAGAGAGGTGTTGAGCCGCGACGGACAACTCTCTCGTATTGCGCCGATGGAACTCGCGAACCTGCTGAATGGATTCAGTCAAGTGGCCAGAGGAGGCGGCGTGTCGGCACGGGATAGATCGCATCGCCGAATGGCGACATGGCGACATGGCGACATGGCGAAGGAGTCGAATGATGATAGCGGAAGCCGCCGCAAGGGTTGTGAGGCTAAGGTCGATCAAGGTAAGGCCGGGGAAGAGGAGGGCGCCTGCGAAAGACTGCAAGAAAATACATGCCGCCAAGAACGTCGGCGACTTGGAGAGGCAAGGGTATGTCCCCTCGGGCAACAATTACTTTGGGCTGCGAACTACCAATCGGACACTATAATCGTCGCCTAAACCTTAAGCCGGCTCCCCGTGGAATGCCCGAAAGCAATGGCGTCGAGCTGGAACCCCTCGCAAGGCTTTTTGAGCGCGGGGACGCCCGATCAACCCGTTACCCCACGCGTAATTGTTTTCAAGCATTGGCCACTGCATCGAACGTTCCAATCTCAAACATCTCCGGCGTTGCAGGAGGCGGTGCGTGGCGGCAATGTCATCGCTTTCATCGCAAGTCCGGTTGTTGAAGTCATCCGAAACGGCAAGTCGAATATTGGCAGGTACCTTTCGTCGTTCTTTTCAGTACGCTCAGACGATGAGCTCAATGTCGAAGATTGTAGCGGTCGGGGCAATTTTCTTAGGAGAAGCCCTTTCGATAATCGCGGAGTTGGTCGCCTCAAAGCAGTTCGAAAAGAGTATTAAACCGCGAGATATCTTCGATATTGCTGCCGCGAGAGTCGATCATTCTGCTGATCTGATCCGCGAGCTCAAACCATATCGACAAAACGTGATCGAAACTATCGCTCAGATCGACAAGCTAAATCCTGAGTTTGTGCGTGGAGCAATAGACAGTCTAATTATAAGGGACGGCCATAAAGAAGTTGCCGCAAAAGCTCTCGACCGCGCAAAACAGATACTTCGGGCTGTGTGAGCCAATTCTTTCTGCGATAAATTGCGGGGTCTGCCGCGGCGCATGAGTTTCTGGCGGCGGTCGTTCCAGTCGCGGCAGTCGCCTCAGCGCCGGCGTGAAGAGCGCGGTGTGCCGATCTGGGGGACTGCTCACAATGGCACCATTTTGCGGCATCCAGAGACAGGTGACGTATCGCCTCCTGTCAACTCGCACCTGCTTCATCTCCATATCGGGATCGATGCCCGCGCAGAGTCCAGGATGCATATTCAACTTGCGAGCGGAGCGCCGGACCTGATCGATGCAGCCATACGCGAACTCGGCGTTGAGACCGGCGGCATGGACACCTGCATCTCTCTTCTGCCGGAGACCGGTCGACCGTGGCGACCTCGTTTCGACGCCAAGACGCTCGCCCAAGAAGAGCGGATGCTGCAATCAGCGGCCTATGTCCTGTGCGCCTATCTGAGCGGCATGCGCGACTGCGAAGTTCAAGCAATGCAGCGCGGGTGTCTCTCCATTACCCGCAGCGAAGATGGTCTGCTCATGCGCCACCGCGTCCGATCGGTCGCCTACAAAGGCAAGTCGAGCCATGGCCAAGCGGCCGAATGGATCACGATCGAACCCGTCGCCAAAGCCGTCGAGGTATTGGAGCGCCTGTCGTTCCCGGCGGCAACCGCCCGCGGACTTACGACACTCTGGCCGGTCCTAGCCGCTAAATCCGTGTGCAAGGATCACCTCTCTGCCGAGATCGTGCGGTAGCTCAATCTTTATCGTAAGCGGCAAGCTGAGGCCGTCACACGGCGTGGTTCCATGGCATAAGCGCGTCGATTTCGCTGCTCGGCCAGCCGTTGGCGATACGCTGAAGTGTTAGGGCGAGCCAGGCGAACGGATCGACGTTGTTCATTTTCGCTGTCTGCAGCAGTGTCGCGATGGTCGCCCAGGTTTGTCCGCCGCCGTCGCTGCGCCAGAGGTCGAAGAGATCTGCGACGATCGCCGCGGAGGCTTGCTGGCGCGCGGCAACGCGTGCGTCGGGGCTTTGACCGCGCACGGTTTTTTCAACCTGCCAGAGCTTTGTCATCTGCTCGACCGTCGTCGTTGCCACTCTCGAGCTCCCTGCAACATGCAGCTCGTAGAACTTGCGTCTGCTGTGTGACCAGCAGCCAGCCAATGTGATGCCATCATTGCCGCGATCGGATCGCGCCAACTTGTTATAGGCAGCGTAGCCATCCACCTGCAGGATACCGCGATAGCCACTGAGATGCCGGACCGCACATTCGCCGGAGCGGCTGTCTTCGAAGCGATAAGCCACCATCGGGGACCGCTGCGGCCAAAGGTTCGGTCATCCCGGGCATAGGCCCATAAGTAGGCCGTCTTCGTCGATCCGGAGCCGGGAGCGAGCGTCGGCAAGGTGGTTTCGTCGGCAAAGACCCGTTCGGCCTTCTTGACCTCGCTGAAGATGTAGTCGGCCACGATCTCGAGCTCGAGGCCGAGCTTGCCCATCCATTGCGCCATCAGCTGGCGGTCGAGTTCGACCTTGTCGCGGGCGTAGATGGCCTCCTGCCGGTAGAGCGGCTGGCCATCGGCGTATTTGGCGACGGCGATCTGGGCCAGAAGCGCTTCCGTCGGAATGCCTCCTTCAATGATATGGGCCGGGGCCGGCGCCTGGATGACGCCGTCCGCGTTAGTGCGTACTTCGAAGGTGATAAGGCCGTTATTGCGGTTCGGGCGTCGGGAAGCGTTGGTCTGTGCCCATCTTGCGGAACGGTTTCCCGACGCCCGAACACAGCCGGTACCGGCGCCGTGTAACCGATCTTCCCCTTTCGGGACGGATCGTACAGCTTCTGGTCATTGCTCGTCGCTTCCGTTGCG
The DNA here is from genome assembly GCF_046718885.1 of Bradyrhizobium sp. UFLA01-814. NCBI lineage: Bacteria > Pseudomonadati > Pseudomonadota > Alphaproteobacteria > Hyphomicrobiales > Nitrobacteraceae > Bradyrhizobium > Bradyrhizobium sp. UFLA01-814. Next base: position 17,910 of record NZ_JAQOSR010000068.1, read on the forward strand.
ACGCCGTCCTATGCGGGCGCCAAATCTTCGCTTCGCCGAAGGGGTACTGGCACCATCGGCGCGACGCACAGCAAGGCTACATTCTATCGTCCATCACCTCGGTCTGATGCTTGGCGGCCGCCCGGCAGCAGGCTTCGCAAAACGGCTGATGCTGCCGGTGAGCAGTCGTCCGTTAAGAAGCCGGATTGAGCTGGGCTGGCCAGGCGAGCGTTGGCCATAGCAATCGCAGGAACAGGGCCAGGAGTTCTCTGAGCCAGGCGAGGATGCGGCGAAAGTTGTGGCCGACAGCTGAGAGGATGACGTTGGCGGCGTCGCCGGCACGGCCCTTGAGGTGGCAGCGGCCGAGGTGACCTTCGGTCTTCATGTGTCCGATGATGGGCTCGATTGCGGAGCGGCGGCGCAGTTCGCGCTTGATGACGCCGAAGACGCCGCGCTTCTGGCCGGAGATGAACACGCGCCGCGGATTTTGCGCATCATGGCCGCGGTACCCCTTGTCGACATAGGCCCGCTCGATCGGACAGCCGGTGAGTGCCTCGGTGCCGTCAATGACGTCCCGCAGGGTGTGACCATCGTAGGGATTATCGGGCATTGCGCTCGCGTGCAGCACGAACAGGCCGCCGGGAGCCCGGCGGTTGTTGGTGACGATGGAGGCCTTGACGCCGAACTCGTAAGGCGCGGCGGCCTTGCCCTTGCCGATGCACTCCACCTCCGGGGCATGGAAGGAATAGAGCTTCCAGCCGCGCTGCCGCTGCTGTTGCGAGCGGATCTGGCTGGCGCGCCCGAGGGGAAGTGCGAACACCTCCTCGAGTGCCGGCTGGCGCTCGATCTTGCGGCGGATGTCGCGGATGATCCGGCCGAGCCGGCTGCGCAGGATACGCAACTGCCGCTGATGCCGATTGAACTGTTTGGCATGGGCATAGCGCCCTGCCATCATCGCGGCGGCCTTGGCCACCCGAGAATAGGACTGCCGCAGCCTGACGCCGTGCCTTCTCGCCAGGCGGTTGAGCCCCTTGATGGCCGCATGCAACAGCTTGGCATCGGTCGGAAAGCTGATGGCCTTCGGCTGCACCGTGGTGTCGACCGTGACGCGCTTGAGGTCCTGGCTGCGCAATGCGCCGGCCTCGTGCGCCACCCGCAGGCTCTCGGCCAACAACCGCTCCAGCTTGTCGCCGAGCCGCTTGCGCCAATGGCTCAGATCCGAACGCTCGTGCGGGAAGGCGTGCTGGAAGAACTCTTCGCCGGTGAAGAACTGGAAATAAGGGTCGTGGACCCAGCGCTCGCACACCCCTTCATCGGATAGCCCGTAAATGTGCTTGAGCAGCAGCAGCCCGATCATGAAGCGGGTCTCGATCCCCGGCCGGCCGTTCTCGCTGTAAAGCGGAGCGATCTCGCCGTCGATCCAGTCCCAGTCGATCTTGCCGGCCAGCAGAACCAGCTCGTGCTTCATGTTGATGATCTCGTCCAGCCGAGCCCGGAACAGATCGTTCGATCCCGTCGCCTTGTGCTTCTTCGGCCGCATCGTCTCAGCCCCCCGATGCGGACAAGGAATCATGCTTCCTCTCCCGAGGGAATCCCGAAAAGGAAATTGCAGGGTTTGCGGGCCTCAAGACCCAAATCCCTGCAATCTCAAATGCCTCCGCAGCCGAAAAACAGACTCCCGCTCAATCGCTTAGACGCTTGTTCACGGGCGACTGAGCAAGGACACGCTTCTTCGCGTAGTTCGGCGCGCCGTAGCCGTCCGCCGGCTGATCGGCTCAGGATTATCGGCATTGATGATTGGGCCTGGCGGCGCAATCATCGATACGCCAGCATCGTCTGCAACTTAGAGCGGCGCCGGGTAGTCACCCTGCTCCCGGATCGGGAGCCGGCAACTGCCCAAGCCTGGCTCGCTGCTCATCCCACGATCGCGATCGTTGCCCGTGACCGCGGCGGAGGATATGGCGAAGCGACAGCAAGAGCCTTGCCGCACGCGATACAGGTCGCAGATCGCTAGCATCTGATGGAGAACGCCAGTCGCGCCTTCCTTGATGCCGTTCGCAAATCGATGCGCCAGATACGCACAGTGATCGGTGCGACGACGATTGATCCCAAGCTGCTAACAGCCGCAGAGCGGATCCAGGGAGACAGAGGTTGAGTTGGACGGATGTGGTGCATGGCACAATCAAGCCTGAGATGTCCCAACTTGTAGCGGCGGCGATGTTACGTTGCGGAAAACGATGTCGGCGCTGCTGCTGGTGGGCGATCGACTGTCAGCTGGTGCTTCTCGCCAACTCGCACTCAGTGATGACAGACAGTAAATGAGTGTGCTCTGCTACGATGTCCGGGACAAATGGTTTGTCGTTATGAAGGGATATTGGGAACGTATGTCTCCGACAGCGCTGTCAATTGCCCGCACTTCTAACGTTCCGTTTCTGCGTTGAGTTCGACAACTGGTTTTGCCGTGCGGGGGCCCAGCTATAGATCGGAGGCGCTAGCTATCAGACTTCGAAGAACAGCTGGGTTTTTGTCGCCGAACTGGATGCCAGCAGTGCAGCCTCCGACTGCACAAATACCTGCCTCGCCCCCTCCGGCTTCGTTGTGAGTGCAAATTGCAAAGCAGGTCCCAACCTCCTTGCCACGGCGACCGGGCGCGTAGGTTGTGCTTTTGGTGCATTCGGCGACACGCTGGTCTATCTCAAGTGAGCCCTATCGGTCAGAGCAGTGAGCGCCGTGGTTTCCTTCGCCCAAGGCTAACGAACCAGGCGCAAACGCGGCCGCCAAATATTCTTTTCGCCTAGCAATTCCGGTCTACGCCGTAGGCCGAGCAGCAGAAGCCCGTCGCCTAGATCACGAATGGGAGATACGGATTCTGGCGTGCGAAGGCTTCTGCGCCAGAATGCTGTCGCGCGGCGATTCGAAATACTCCGTCAGCGACGACGGGATGACTGCATTTACCTCTCCCAAGAACGCGCGGAATCCTTACGGTGAAGCACTGCGCAAGGGCTGAGAATTTGATTTGGCGGAGCCCCTCTCGAGCCGCGTGCGCCGTATCTTTCGGAAGAAAATATGCGGGAAAGAAAGTGGTGATCGACGCCACAAGCGCTGAAAAGCTGCCGGTTTCGGTACCAGTTCGCGATTATGGCGCGGGTCAGTGCGGGCGGCGCCCGATAGTTAGGTCGTCCGCCAAGGCTAGATCGGCCGGGTTGATCAGTCGGCGCGCGTCGAACACCGTCTTGCCGGCGACTTGCTCAGATACAGGCACTCGATCGCGAGCAACCGGTCTTGCCGATGATGCCTGGCGTACCGGAATGCCGCGCGCACAGCTACGTGCGGCATGGTACGACCACGCTGTTTGCTGCACTCGATGTCGCTTCGGGGTTTATTATTGGAAAATGCTACAAGCGTCACCGGGCGATCGAGTTCTTTGAAGTTCCTCAAAGAGATCGACACTCAAATACCCGAAGGACTCGATGTCCATATCGTCATCAACTACGCCACCCACAAGACACCCCAGATCAAAGCGTGGCTGCCCGACGGCCGCACTATCATGTCCACTTCACGTTATTGAACGCGACCTTGCCCGCTCAGCGCTTGGAGACGAAGGCGTGAAGCGGCTGATGACCATTCCCGGCGTCGACATGACCGTCGCGCTGGCTATGAAGGCGGCAATCGGCGACGTGTCGCGCTTCGACGAGCCGCAGAAGCTCGTGAGTTATCTCGGCCTGAACCCAAGCGTCCGGCAGTCCGGGTCAGGTCCGGCAAACCATGGGCGGATCACCAAGCAGGGGCGTGGTCATGCGCGCGGTGTGCTCGTCGAGGCGGCGTGGGCGGCCGCCCGTGCTCCCGGACCTTTGCGGGCCTTCTTTCTGCGCGTCCGGGCTCGGCGCGGCCAGCACGTCGCCGCCGTCGCGACCGCACGTAAACTCGCTGTCGTGATCTGGCATCTGCTAATGAAGGGCGAGAGTTACGCCTGGGCTCGACCCTCCCCGCCTGCCAAGAAGCTGCGCGACATGGAGATCAAGGCCGGAAGCAAGGCTGGGCGCGGCCAGAAGGGACCCGCGCATGCCTGCAATATGGTGGTTGCCACGCTTGGAGATGCGGCCAGTGCGATCGATCTCACCCGACTGATAGCGTCTTGGTGTCAGGCCTTGGGTCATCAGCATTGATGGGCAAACCGCGGGATGATCGCTAGAAAGACCCGTTGCTTTCGGTGTTCAACCAAATCATCGGGACACGGGCCACCTACTTCTGCGGCGAGTTGAGCTTTTGCCACCAGCTGCCGTTCGATCGATCGCGGATGACGCGCTGGCGCCAGCGGCTCGGCGAGGAGTAGCTCGTCGCGCTGATCCAGGAAAGTCTGCCAGTAGCGCACAAGACTGGCGCCATCGGTCCCAAGGACCTGGAGCGAGTGGCGGTCGATACCACGGTGCAGCCAAGGGCCGTTGCGCATCCGACCGACGCACGGCTGATGCATCGGGCCATCACCCCAGATCGACGAACCTTCGACTCCGGTAACTACGTCAGGTATGGCGCGACAGACAGGATGAGAGCGAGTCTCGCCTTGATCGCCGCGCCGCAGTCAGGTTCTCGTCAGACATGATCTTTATACGACGCGATCATGTTGCCAACTTGGGGGTATCGATGAAGCTGGCGAAGACTCTTTTCCTCTGTTCTGCGGCAACGTTCGCTGGCGCTGGAGTGCGGGCGGCTGATCTTCCTGCGAAGGCTAAGGCAATCGAGTACGTGAAAACGTGCTCCCTGTACGGAGCCGGCTTCTATTATATTCCTGGCACTGATACCTGCATCAAACTCGGTGGTTATCTGCGGGTCCAGGCGGGGCTGACCACGAACTCTCTGTATGACGCAGCCAATAGCGGTTCGGCCGGCGCGCAAAATCGCCTGCGTAATGTCTACAGCACCGGCTCGCGTGAAGATCTGACCATCGATACGCGCACGCAGACGGACTACGGCGTAGTCCGCACATTCTTTGATAGCGTATTCACCTGGAACGCGGGCGGCTATGCCGGCACTGCTGCAGTGAATGGTTCGACCGCTTACAGCGGGGCTGCCGTCGCTGGTGGCACGCTGGGTGTCTACTACGCCTTCATTCAGTTTGCTGGCCTCACGATCGGCAAGGCGCAGTCGCAATTCTCCGCTCCGTGGGCTAACTATCCAGGCAACAACTTTGACGGCTTGCCGGGCGGCGGCGGCTGGGACCCGGTCAACCAGTTCACCTATACTGCAGACTTCGGCCAAGGCATCACCGCCTCGTTTTCGGCCCAGGACCAAGTTCAGCACGACACAACCAACATCTGGAACGTGAGTGCGGCGACGGCCTCGGGTCTTGCGACCGGTGCGTATGGTGGGAACGACATCGCCGGTACGGCGTCTCCGGATTTCATTGCCATGCTTCGCGTTGACCAGGCTTGGGGCGTGTTCCAGGCCGCGGTCGCCGCGCATGACAATCACGCCGCCTACTACGGCGCCGATGAAGCGACAGGGCATCCTGCTGACAAATGGGGCTGGGCTGGACAGCTGGCGCTGTCGATCAAGAACATCCCGACTGGTCCGGGTGATACGGTCAACCTGACAGGTGTTTATACGAACGGCGCAAGCCGTTACAACTTCCAAGACTATATGTCGACCAGCTACGCGATGTACGGTGGTACGGGCCTTGCTGGTGCTTATCAGAGCGTCGGACTTGGCGGTCTCTCTGACGCAGTGTTCGTTGCAGGTTCGGGCCAGGAGTTGACCACGACCTACGGCTTCCGCGGTGGCTACACCCACAACTGGGATCCGCGCTGGGCCACCAGCGTCTACGGTGCGTGGGCTGCAGTGCGATATAACAATACAGCCAAGGGTTATATCTGCGGCGCGTTCCTCGCAACGCTTGCGCTGTCAAGCGGGGCTGCCGGCTGTAATCCCGACTTCAACTATGCGGTTGTCGGTTTAATGACTGGCTGGACTCCGATCAAGAACCTGACGTTCTCGGCAGACCTCGCTTACACGATGCTCGACCAGAAGTATGCTCGCGGAAGCACCGTGACACTGCCAGTGCAGGCGGGCATTGCCAAGCCTGGTGCAACCTACGAGCTGAAAGACCAAAACAGCCTTACGCTGCTGCTCCGTGCTCAGCGCAACTGGTGAATGGTCCTCAACTATCGAAGAAGGAGATAACGAAACGGCTCTACTGATCTAATTTGACCTCCAGGAAGGCCTCCAGCATGCCCGCCCGGGGGCCTTTCATAAGAAATTGGCGTCGTAGTCACGGCCCTTTGCGAGCATGCTCCAGGCCATGCGTGCGAGTTTGCGGCCAAGGCGACAACCAGTGCATTCGAGTGGAGCCGCTTGGACGCTGCTTCCAACTAGGCTCCGAACCCGTGCCTAGACCAAGTCTGGCGCCTCAGAAGCACGGCTCTGGCCCCTTGAATGAAGAGAGTTCGCAGGTACCGGTTGCCGCGCCTCGATATGCGGCCGAGAATGGTTCGATCGCCGGTCGAGAATTGTTTCGGTACCAGACCAAGCCACGCCGCAAAGTCGCGGCCCTTGCGAAAAGCATAGCCAGTCCCGATCGCGGCGAGCATCGCGCTAAGATGATCGGTCCGACGCCCGGCGCAGTCATCAGGCGATGACAGTGTGCATCCTGCTCGGCGAGCTCCTTGATTTCTTTCGCAATTGACATAACCCGCCGGTCGAGGTAGCGCCAGTTCTCGACCAAGTCCCGAACGAGCTGAACTACTCGTAAGTAATCTGGGCCGCTGTTGGCGGTAGGGCCTGGCCGCGAAGCGACCCGGCAATCTTACCGGCGAGGACGTTACGCCTGCGGCGCGGCAATCAAAGTGGGAGTGCTCTCTCCTAGATTGCCGCGCTACAAAATCCGGCGCTCAAGCGCCCTAGCTGCAACGCAGTGCAGATTCAAGGCGATGTGGCGGGAGTTTTTGTACGAAATGCGCCAATCTGAAGCCGAGACGACTCACTCAGGTGAGAAACGAAATTTGTTCGTTCGCTGCATGCTGTGTTTGTCGGGACAATGACGCTCAAATTTGTCATCGCGTTCTGCGCGAGGAGGGCACACCCAATTCGTTGTTCAAGACCGCTCGGCCGAGGGAGTTGGAACGGCGCAAGCGAGAGAGATTGCGCATCTCAGACACTGATCGCCGGTTTCTACAAATTGCCTTAGCACTCTGTTTCTCAGCTAGGTGCCTTATTCAACTCAAAGGCAATCGCGCGGGATGACTTGCCGGCAATGTAGTCTGCAAAATGCGGCGCACGACACCGGCTTCCACATCGTTAATCGTCCGATCGCCGCGGATCCGCCCGCCATCTGCCGCAAACTGCTTCACCACGTCGTAGCCGAAGCACAGCCCGCCTCCGGACTTGCCGTCCTCGACGCGGCGCGTCTTGTCGGCCAGGTCCTTCAAGAAGAGGGCGTTCATCGTGCCCTTAGATTGCTCGAGGAGTTATTGCCTTCTGGCCGCTTGTAACCGACACCGTTAGAACTTTGCTCGCTTCCGCTCCACCGCGAAAGCGTTGTAGCTGCCGACGCTCCAACTTTGGATACCCATTTCATTGACTATCGCGCCGTTCCGCCGGATATTCACGATCAGTGGGTTGTGCCGCTCAGGGTCACCGTGATGAGAACGAACGATCGAAACGTGATGAGCAGCATACGAAACCGCGTGTTTCATCGCTGCGTCTCGGCGGCGACCGGCGTCTGTTGTTGATTCGTATCGACAAATCCAAAGCGATCGGCAATCAGACAGGAGCGCCGGAGTTCGGCGACCGAGCATTTATGTTCCAAGCCTATGTCATCGAAGTATCGAATCGAACCGCGGGTATCGTTGTCAGCGAGGAGCGCGGCGTTCGGTTCTTCTCATCCGAACGTGCCTTTGACAGCCTTGACGGCGGTCATTTTGGCTCCGCCCGTGCAGCGGAGCGTGCGGTGAGGGCGCTTATCGAGCAGCGGCGGCAGGTCCGGCACTAAGCAACCTTGAATTGGACCCATCGAGCATCGTTGCAATATCATTGAGGAGAGTCGGATGATTACCCGTAGCCGCTGGTGTAGATGGCTTGCTGCGTCGTTGGTCGGCGCGGTCGGCTTCATCTCAACGGCTGCCTCTGCCGGCCCAACGCTCGACAGGATCAAGTCGCGCGGTTTTATCAAGGTCGGCGTTGGCACCACGCCCGGGTTTTTCGTGCCAGACAGTAGTGGCCGGTGGCAGGGCTTCTTTATCGACTATGGACGTGCCTTGGCGATTGCGGTCTTCGGTGACGACGACAAGGTGGAGTTCACGAGCTCGTCGCCGCAACAGCGTCTACCGGCGCTCCAATCTGGCGAATTCGATGTCCTGCTGTCCGGCGTGACTGTTACGCTTACACGCGCGTTCAAGCTCGGGTTCCATTTCGGGCCGACCATCTTCTATGACGGGCAGGGGCTCCTAGTCCGCAAAGACATCGGCGTGACGTCGGCATCTCAGCTCGACGGCGCCACGATCGGCATTCAGAGCGGCACAACAGGCGAGCTCAACATCGCGGATTTCTTCCGCAAGAGCCAGCATAAGTTCACTCCGGTCACGATCGAGGACACCAGCGAATTCGTCTCCGCCCTTCAGTCCGGCCGCGTGGACGCGATCACGCAGGACTCGTCAGACCTGGGCGCAAAGCTCACCCAGCTGAAGAAGCCGAATGACTACATCCTGCTGCCAGAGCGACTGTCGAAGGAGCCACTGGCGCCGGCGGTGGCCAGTGGGGACGACCGCTGGCTCGAGATCGTCAATTGGACCGTGTATGCGACCATCCAGGCCGAGGAATGGGGCATCACCTCGCAGAATATCGACAGCTTCCTGAAGTCGGACGATCCTGCCATCCAACGTTTTCTGGGTGTCGATCCCTCACTGGCTCAGGCAATCGGGCTCGATCCAAAATGGGCCTACAACATCATCAAGACGGTCGGAAATTATGGCGAGATCTTCGATCGCCATCTCAAGCCGCTTGGCTGGGAGCGGGGCTATAACAAGCTCTGGACCAGCGGTGGCCTATTATATTCTCCGCCGTTCCGCTGACATGCGTCACTCATGAGCGTTGCGCCCGAAACATCGCGCGCGGCGAAGCGACCGGGCATGCGGCGCCGGGTCTCGGGCTGGTTGGGTCCAAGGCCGGTGTTGCAGCTCGTGATCGTGGCGGGCGTCCTCGCTGCCGTCATCCTGCTCGGAGCTAACATCGCGACCACCATGGCGCGGATTGGGGTGACACCGGGGTTCGACTTCCTGGAACGCGCGGCCAATTTTGAGATCGGGGAGGGCATGATTGCCTTCCGTGCCGGCGATAGCTATGCGCGGGCCATCGCAGTCGGTCTCTTGAATACGACGAAGATCTCGTTGCTGGGCTGCTGTCTGGCGACAATCCTTGGTGTCGCGCTCGGCATGATGCGGCTTTCGGGCAACCTGATGCTGTCTGGTCTCGTGCGCTGGTATGTCGAGATTGTTCGCAACACCCCGCTGTTGTTGCAGCTGTTCTTCTGGATCGCTCTCGCCCACGCCCTGCCACCGCCGCGTCGCGCCATTACCTTGCTTGATGCCGTCTTCCTGACCAACCGCGGCGCGTACGTGCCGGGCATCGTCATAAGCGATCTCTCGGTCGGAGCGATGCTGGTTGTGGCCGCGGTGCTCGGGGGCTGGATCTGGCTCCTTTGGCGCGGCTGGCGCCAGAAGCGGGCAGGTCTGCAGGCTCCGATGCCTGCCTCCGCCTTGAGCATTCTTGCGGTCGGTGCGGTGCTTGCAGTTGGCGGCACAAAAATTGGCATCGAAGTGCCTGCAATCAACGGTTTCAACATTCGAGGTGGCTTCAGCCTGACGCCCGAATTTGCAGCACTGCTGGTCGGACTGATTGTGAAGTTTTCTGCGATCATTGCGGAGATCGTCCGCGCCGGCATCCTGTCGGTCCGCCGGGAGCAATGGGACGCTGCACGTGCCCTGGGACTTCATCGCGGCAAGGTCATTCGGCTGGTCGTCCTGCCACAAGCCTTGCGCGTCATTACGCCATTGACGACCTCGAACTATCTCGATCTCGTCAAGGACTCCAGCCTCGCTGTCGCGATAGGCTATCCGGATCTCATGAACATCGTCAACACCACCGCCAATACGACCGGGCAGGCATTCGAAGCGCTGCTGATCGTCGTGGTGCTCTATCTCGCCCTGAACCTCGCCGTTTCGGCATTGATGAACGTCTATAACCGCAGGGCGGCGTTGCGCGGGGAGCGAACGGCGTGACGGCGATCGAGGCTGGAAGGCTGCGTCCAAGGCGTAAGGAAGGGCTCTGGACACGACTGCGGACGGGTCTGTTCGGGACTTGGCTGAATTCGGCCGTTACGGTCATCGTGGGCCTGCTCGTCCTGTGGCTTCTGCCGCCTCTGTTCCGCTGGCTGGTGTTTGATGCGACCTGGCGGGGAACTTCTGCGGACTGCCTGGCGCATGACGGCGCGTGCTGGGCATTCGTCGCAGCAAAGCTGCGCTTCATGATCTTCGCGTTTTATCCGGTCCAACTCGTGTGGCGCCCGGCACTTGTGTGTCTCTTGCTCACTGCCTTGTTGGCCGTTACGGCCATGCCGCGCTTCTGGCGGCGCGGACTCGTGGTCGTCTGGCCGGTCGTCATTGTCCTGTGTGGGCTATTGATGGCCGGCATACCCGGGCAGTCGCCGATTTCATCGAATCAGTGGGGCGGGCTGCCTGTGACTCTGCTGGTCTGGGCGGTCTGCTTTGCCGTGTCGGTGCCGTTGGCGATCCTGCTGTCGCTGGCACGGCGATCCAGGATGCGTGCGCTGCGGTGGCTTGCGATCGGCTACATCGAATTCATGCGGGCGATACCGATGGTCGCAATCCTGTATTTTGCGACGCTGATCTTGCCCATGGCGCTGCCGGCGGGGCTCTCCACCGACAAGATGCCGCGCGCGATGATCATGATTTCGCTGTTCTGGACGGCCTATATCGCCGAGGTGATGCGCGGCGGTCTGCAGGCCGTTCCGATCGGTCAGGAGGAGGCCGCAGCCTCGCTTGGGTTGGGTTATTGGCGGGCGATGCGGCTGGTCATCCTGCCACAGGCACTGCGAATGGTGATCCCGGGTCTGGTCAACCAGGCCATCGGCTTCCTGCACGCGACGTCCTTGCTTGCCGTCATCGGTATCGTCGACATCCTCAGCGCCGCGAAGGCAGCGGCGACCGATCCCAACTGGCTTGGATTTTACAAGGAGGCGTTTCTGGTCGCGGCCGTGCTCTATTTCGCGATCGGTTATAGCGGTTCGCGCTACAGCCTCTGGCTCGAGCAGCGCCTTGGTCGCTCCGGTCCGCATTGAGGGTTGGCCGTCTGCGCATCCAAAACGAATGCGCCGTTGTGACTCAGACGAACCACAATCACGATATGAAACGCATTAGTTACGCATTGCTCCGACATCTAGGTGCCCATCGACGCGCCGATCTCCAGCAATCGCTCGCGAACCGCACCCTCCCCGCTGTGCGGTGAGGATCCAACAACACGAATTTGACGCGGCGTCGCTCCCGTTACTGCCTTCAAGAAGCGACGCAAGCTTGCGCGTCGGAGTAGCTGCGTGTTTCGGCAATTTCCGGACACCGATTTCGGCAATTCGCGGACAGCGATTTCAGTAATTCCGGGACAGGGATTCCGCTAAATCGCGGACAGTTGCGGGAGGTTGGTTTTCGGGAGCGCCGTTCAGGCAATGTTCTCTCTCAAGCTGAGTTTGAGAGGGGCAATGCCGAGACGGAAGCAAGCGAAACGAACCACTGTGAAGGACCTACGATCGATCCTGAGGCTGACGTACGAGCAGGACCTGTCGGTTCGGGAGATCTCGGAACGGCTGCAGATCAGCAAGAGTTCGGTCGCCACCTACCTGTTGCGGGCACGCGAGGCGGGCTTAAGCTGGCCGTTACCGCCGATTTACGCGAGCGAGGCGGCGTTGCAGCGGGCTCTGTTCCGGCGGGTCGGGCGGCCTCCGCAGGACTTGAGCGAGCCCGAGTGGCCGCGGGTGGCGCAGGAGCTCAAGCGCAAGGGCGTGACGCTGACGCTGCTTTGGCAGGAATACCGGACGGCGCATCCCGACGGCTATGGTTACACGTGGTTCTGCGAGAAGTTTGACGCCTATCGGCGCCGGGCGAACCCGACCTTCCGTCATCGCCGCGCGGCGGGTGCAGTGATGCAGACCGACTATGCCGGTCCGACGGTGGAGGTGATCGATCCGCAAACCGGCGAGATCCGTCAGGCGCAGATATTTGTCGCGGTGCTCGGGCCTCGTCGCTGACCTTCGCTATGGGGAGCTTCGGTCAGCGACTACCAGATTGGATCGAAGGCCAGACCCGGGCCTTGTCGTACTTCGGCGGAGTTCGCAAGGCGATCGTCTGCGACAATCTGAAGGCCGGGGTCGTCAAGGCGTTGTGGTTCGAACCGACGCTCAACCAAACCTTTGCGGCCATGGCCGAGCACTACGACACGACGATTTTGCCGACCCGCAGCCGCAAGCCGCGCGACAAGGCGAGCGCTTCATACTGCACCCGAGCAAAAGATCAAGCTACCTGGGTTGCAGACTGTCAGTGGTGTCCGGCTCGCTGTCCCCGATCATGATCCGCTGGAAATAGCGATCACGATCCTGTGGAATTGGTGATCACGATCGTTTGGAACGCGCACGTGCGCAAGCGATGCAGAATTAGCCCTCGCTGCACGGGAGGCAATAGAACAGCGCCCGGGTGAGTTTTGATGTTCGGATGAAGAAACGGGGTCGCAGCTCGAAGAGAACAGCGCGAGCATCCGGCTCACTATCTTCGGTCAGGCAAACCATGTCGCACAGGTCTCCCGGCCAGACGGACCAGCCCTGCCAATTGATAAGCTTTGGCAAGCGAGCCGAAATGGTGGATCACCGTTCCGGCAGATGGCAGATTTGGATCGTCGTCAATGAGACTGAATGAAACCGCGCCCTGCCGTTTCGCGAGCCGCCTTAACCCCTTCAAAATGTCATCGGAACGATAGCGCAGGAAAGGGCGCTGTCCAGGATAGCGCGGCTTTCGCTGAATGATCGTGCCGTCCTTCCTACGCTTGCGAGCGGCTGACATGATCTGCGAGTGGCTGCGAGGAGGTAGATTTGCCAAGGCCCTTGCTTTGGTGAGCGAGCCAAACCGCTTGGCAAAGTAATATGCTGTCGGCGTAGCTCCATTCTGGTCGAGCAGGTTTGCAGACATATATCCGTGCTGCTTTTCCAAGCGCCGCAAGGCACCAAGAAGCTTTGCATCGGTCCAGCGAACACCCTGATAAAATTCATCATAGCCCGCCGCCTTTCGGCGCTCCCAGGAGCGTCGCTGGGTCTCATCATGAGAAAAAACTGGCAGGCCGGCCTCTCTCATGGCTACAGGCAGAGAGCCGAGGTGTCTTCGGATGTAGGCCTCGGAGGGAAGGCTCGAATACTTGCTGATGAGTTGAGTCGAAACGTATCCCTTCGTCGCATAGAGGTTTCGCAGCCCTGCCAGAATAGCCTTTTTGCTCCAGTGCTTTCCATTGTTGCCGAACGGAGATACCGGTGGCGGCTTGTAGCCAACCTCCGCATATGCGGCATGAAGCGAGCCGAAATGATTGACGACGGTCTCCGCCGACGGCGTATCCGTCGCGTTCTCGATCAGTCTCTGTGTAAGGTATCCCTCTAGCGCAAGCAGCTTCTTCAGGGACGCCGCTATCGTTGGTTTGTCCCAGGACCGGCAACGGGCGCGACGTTCTTGCGCCCTTCGGAACAGCGAAATCGGCACGATCGGTTCGAAGGCAGCAAATCTTGTCCATGAGGACTCAGGAATTTTCAGCACGTGACCTTGCAGCCGGTGAGAGGTGCGATTGTACGTCATCCGCCCGATGCAAAGTTCGCTTGAAAGAATGGTGCGGATGGTGGCCGGGCTGAGAGGATCGTTTCCGTAGCCCTTTATGCCTTCCTTGGCAAAGCGCCGGGCAATCTCGACAATAGAAAGCTGGCTACGTACGTAAAGGCGGAAAATACGCCTTATCACGGCGAGTTCTTCAGGTGGACCCGGGATGACAATCACCTTGTCATTATCGAGTGCCTTCCTCTCACCGTTGGCCAAGACTTGCCTGGGCTTGCGCGCTGAGTCTACAAGAAGTCGCCGGAAGCCGTAGACCAGCTTCGCGCCCTGGCGAAAGCCCAGTTCCGCTTGTTGACGGTGGGCACGGGCCAGTTTTGTCGAGAGTTCGCGGCTGTACTCACCAGCCATCACCCGCTTCAAGTGCTTAACGATCGTTGTGATAGGAGCAACGTCTTCTCCGAATGGTTCTGCGCAATAGATGACGCGGAGCCCTGCCTGCCGACACAAAAATTCGTAGTGCGCAGCTTGGTCCGGATTTTGAAAGCGTCCCCACCGGCTAACGTCGAGGACCATAATGGCGTCAAAAGCACGCTCGGCGGCGAGGGCGTCGCTGAGGAGTTGCCGCAGCGCGTCGCGGCCTTTCAGCGAAAGTCCACTCTTTCCTACGTCAACATACGTCGCCACGACTTGGTAACCATGCTGCTGAGCATACTCAGCAATCGCATTCTGCTGGTTTTCAGTTGAGTAGCGCTGGTTCTCGGACGACATGCGCAAGTACTGCGCCGCGCGTATCGGGGCATCGGATGATGATGTCGGGAGACTATGGGACATGACCCCTCCTTCGGCGCGTCCCGGACGCGACTTCGAGAGGCGGCGGGCGGACCTCAAAATTTGCTGGCCACTATGTGCTCGCGACTTGGGGCTGCGGGACATCATGCGAGACTGGCGCCAAACGAACAGGAAGCTACGCCCCCAAGCGCGGCTCAAATTTAAGAGCACGACGTCAATAAAAATGGCCGATCCTAATCTATTGGATGATTCAAGCTCAGGTTGTCCTTGTCAAGAATAAGCGAAGCCAGCTCAGATCTGGGATTTTGTACGAACCGGACGGACGGAGCTCGCAATGAACCTTGTGTTCGTCGGTTCGTGGACAATTCCGAGTGAACACCGAGTCGAAACAGGTTCGCGATTTCTGTCCGGCGACGACAACGTTGATTTCCGGTGATGTATCGCCTCCAGGTCGGTGCGTTATCGGGCGGCTGAAGGCCCCGCACCACACCAGCGGAAGCTCATCGAAAAAGTTGCCGCGTCCAGGAAAAGCATGGCCGCTGGCGAGAGCGCGCTCGTCTATCTTTCCTGCCAAATTTCAACAGCACTGATTTGGATTCTTTCAAAGCACCTTTGGAATCTTTCCAAAGCCAGGGTCAGCTGACTCGAGTCGTCGATGATCGAGGCATTCTAAGTCGCAGCGCACGCATTTGCGTTGCGGTCACCATAGCGCTTCTCTAAAGAGGCAGTGCAGATCGCTAGCAACCGGACCGTGCCGATAAGGCACAGGCAACCAATCCGGAGTGCGAGTCTGCGGGGAAGCTGATTCACAGAGCCATAAGCGTCGGCCGAGCTCGGACGTAGAGAGCGGATCGTCGATTCATGCTCGTTGCAGGCCGAGCGTGGAAGCAGTTGACGTTGGGCGACGTGCTGTTGATGGGGGGACTTTCGGGAAATGGGACGTGCAGGTGGGGATGGGACGGTAGCTCGCTTTGGTGCGACACTGCTGGGTGGAGTAGCGTTGCTGGCGTGGTTCGGATCGCCGGCTCAGTCCCAAACGCCGCAAGGCGGCAACTCCCTCCCACCCGTTACCGTTGATGCTCCGACACAACAGTCGGTCCGTCGCGCACCGACCAAACGAAGTGCCGCTCAGATCCGATCGACTTCACGGCGCTCCGCGGCACCTGCCACCCCGCAAACCGCCGAAATAGTCGCGGTGCGATCACAGCCGTCGCAGTCGGGTGTCGTGCCCGCCTTTGCAGGCGGCCAGGTCGCTCAAGGCGCGCGGCTGGGACTGCTCGGAAACACCAACACAATGAAGTCACCGTTCAACGTGACGAGCTACACGGACAAGTTCATCCGGGATCAGCAGGCGGCAACGGGTGCAGATGCCTTGATCCTGGATCCCTCCGTGCGCAGTTCCCACCCAACGGGCGGCATAGTCGATTCCTTCAACATTCGCGGCTTCCCAATCAACGAAGGCAACAATGGTGAGTTCGCCTTCGAGGGGCTCTACGGGATCGCGCCGAGCTACCGCATCTTCACGGATTACGTCGAGCGCATCGAGGTGCTCAAGGGTCCGTCAGCCGCGCTCTCGGGTATCGCACCCAACGGCGGCGTCGGCGGCGTCATCAATGTCGTGCCTAAGCGTGCGGGAGAGGATTTGACCCGCCTCACCGCGAGTTACGGTTCGGATGCGCGGTTCGGCGGTCACTGGGACGTCGCGAGGCGCTACGGCGAGGGCAAGGAATGGGGCGTGCGCGCCAGTGGCGGCCTGCGCGGCGGCGACACGCCGATTGATCGCCAGTCTGAAACGACCGGCGTCGGAGCGCTGGCACTCGACTATCAGGGCGAACGGTTCAGGTCCTGGCTCTACGTTATCGCCCAGACCGATCGGTTCGACGCTCCGTCACGTCCGTTCCTCATGACTGCCGGTGTGCCAGTGCCAAAGGCGCCGGACGCCCGGCTGAACGTGACGCAACCCTGGGAATGGTCGCGCATCAACGATCAATCAGCCTTGTGGCGCAACGAATACGATGTAACCGATCAGGTTACGCTGTTCGCCGACGTCGGCGGATCGCGGACCAATGTCGAGCGGTTCTTCGGTCTTCCGACGATTAAGAACACCAGCGGCGACACCAGCTCGTTGCCGCAATTCTTTGGGCTCAGCATCGATCGGTACACATATGATGGTGGCGTCCGCGCCCGATTCGATACCGGACTCGTTCATCATGCCGTCGCTTTCCAGGCCTCGGTCTATCATGACGAACTGTATCGGCGGCTCACCAATGGCAGTCTGGTTACGTCGAACATCTACAATCCGAGCCTGGCGCCAACCCAGTTCGCAAGCGAGATACCCGGCCGCCCTCGGCTCTCGGACAGTCAACTCACGGGGCTCTCGATTGCTGACACCTTGTCGGTGCTCGATGAGCGCGTCCTGTTGACGTTGGGTGTCCGGCGCCAGGGCGTCGAAGCGAACAACTATCTCTCCAACGTCGGAACGCTGACGACGTCCTACGACAAGAGCGCGACCACCCCCGTGGTCGGCCTCGTCATCCGGCCCTGGGACAACATCTCTCTGTACGCGAACTACATCGAAGGTCTCAGCCGGGGCGAGGTCGCGCCGCAGACGGCTTCCAACCAAGGCGAAGTGCTCCCGCCCTACATCGCCAAGCAATACGAGGCTGGCGTCAAGGTGGACTTCGGACGGATCGGAACCACCTTCAGCGCCTTCGAAATATCGAAGGCGAGCGGCGAGTTGTTGGCGGGGCGCTTCGCGGCGACCGCCGAAACGCAGGTGCGTGGGCTCGAGTTCAACGTCTACGGCGAGCTCATGCCCGATGTTCGTGTCCTCGGAGGCGTTTCACTGCTGGATGGTACCCTGACGAAGACCGCAGTCGCGGCAAACGTGGGCAACACGCCAATCGGCGTTCCGAACGTACAGGCCAATATTGGAGCCGAGTGGGATCTCCCGTGGGTGAGAGGGCTCACGTTGAATGGAGCGGTCATCTACACGGGCAGGCAGTTCGTCGATGCAGCGAACAAGCAGCCGATCCCGGATTGGACGCGGCTCGATCTCGGCGCACGCTACACGACGGCGATCAACGGCAGGAAGACGATCTTCCGCGCGAACGTTCAGAACGTGACCGGTGAGAACTACTGGTCCAGCGTGGCGTCATTCGGAACGTTCTTTCTGGGAGCCCCGCGCACGTATCTTCTGTCGATGACCGTGGACATGTAGTGGCTGCTCTACAGTTTGGTGAGACGCTCCATGGATGCTTGTGAAGGCTCGATCATGGGAGGAGATATCAGCGCATTTGGTCGCGTGCTACCACTGCTGGACAAGCTGATCGAACATCTCGTTCGTGAACAGTCGCGTGCCTGCAGAACCTCTGGTTCCTCGTCTCGGTATATCGACACCAATGAGGCAGTGCCACTCCGAAGGCACTGCGTGAACGGTTCCTGCTCATAGAAATCAGGCCGGCCGATATGAAAATTTGCCTCCTTTCGCCAACATGCTTGATCCCGACCGAAGAGGTCGATTCCGACAGAGTAGCGGAGGTGCAGGCGCAAATCCTCTGTGCGGGCTGCTGGACTGTTCCGATCACGGCGGAGAAGGATGCCCTCTGCGTGATGGACGGTCATCACCGGCTGGCAGTCGCGCACCGCCTGCAATTGCCGCTCGTGCCGGTGATTCTCTTGGACTACAACGCCGTGCGGGTGGAGAGCTGGCGCCCGGGCCAGACGATCACGCCCGCGTGCATCCTCGCGATGGCGCGCAGTGGCCGCAAATTTCCCTGCAAGACGACGCGGCATATTTTTGATCAGAGCTTGCCCAATTGCAACCTGCCGTTGGAGAGCTTGCGCCACCTTGCTCCAACAGACGCGGAAAGGGCGAGGTCGTGACCTTGCATTGCCACAAGCCCGGCGCGGGGCTCTCACCGGTTCTGCGGCCAGGCACGGCGGAGCTGTTGGCTGGCAACGGCCCGCTGCTGATCGATTGGATCGCCCGACATGGGTCGCCGGTAAATCTGATTTGGCCCGATGAGCTGCAGAGGAATGTCGCGGCACTCAGGGGCGTCTTGCGGGAGAGCGGCGTCGCGCACGCGCTCTACTACGGAGCGAAAGTCAACAAATCGCCCGGGCTGTTGGCCGCAGCTCTGCGCGCTAGGGCCGGCATTGACGTCTCAAGCCTTTATGAGTTGCGAGATGCCAGACGGCTCGGTGCCGACGGCACACAGCTTGTGGCGACAGGTCCGGCGAAGACGGCGGCATTTCACAACGAGCTTATCAACTGCAATGCTCTCATATCGGTGGATTCACCGGAAGAGCTCGAGGATCTGATCCGCTGCCTTGCAGCAGGCGGCCCGGTTCAGGCGGTGCTGCTGCGTTTGCGTCCCACCAACCAGGCACGGAGTCGCTTCGGCATGCCGGCGGCGGCCATCCGGCGGTGTCTCTCGCGCATTGCTGGCGAAAGCAGGTTGCGCTTTGACGGGCTGCACTTCCATCTGAGCGGCTATAGTTGGGAATCTCGTGCGCAAGCGCTTAAAGAAGCCGCCGGCTTGATCAACGAATCCCGCGCCCAAGGTTTTGCGCCACGCATGATCGACATTGGGGGCGGGCTGCCGATCCAATATGTCGACCAGCGCGCCTATGAGGCGCATCTTGAGGTACAAATGCCTGAGGACTACCGTACCGGGAAGGTGCCGGCCTCCTTCTATCCCTACGGGGGAGGGCTTTCCGCGGCGGAGTGGCTACGCTGCCTGCTGCGCGCACCGATGGCCGATGGCCACACCTTCGCGAACTATCTTGTGCATGAGGGGCTGGTGCTGGGGATGGAGCCGGGGCGAGCTCTGGCCGATCAGGCCGCGATTTCCGTCTTCCGGGTGTTGCGCGTGAAAGCCGTTGGCCCTGATGCCCATGTCATCTTTGTTGAAGGCAGCAGCTTCAGCGCTTGCGAAACCTGGTTTGGCTCCGAATTCCTGGTCGATCCCATCCTGGTTCCAGCGATATCGCCGCCGGTCGCTGCAAAACCTGTCCGAGGTTATCTGGCGGGCCATAGCTGCTTGGACGAGGACGTCCTTTGCAATCGATGGCTCACCTTTCCCATCGCTCCACAAGCGGGAGACCTTCTGGTTTACGCCAACACCGGCGGCTACCAGATGGACCTCCTTGAAAACGAATTCCATCGCCACCCGATGCCGAGCCGCCTTTGTGTGGTTCGGGATGCAAAAGGGCAACTCACGCTCGTTCCCGATACGATAGGAGAGGCAAAATGCTCTGCACGACCGTAAGCCAGTTGATTGGCCAAACGCCGGTGATGCCGATCGCCGTACCCAACAGTGATGCGACGCTGGTGCTGAAGCTTGAAAAGAACAATCCGGGCGGCTCCATGAAAGACCGCATGGCGCGCAGCATGGTGCTTGCCGCGCTTGAGGACGGGCGCCTTCCGCCGGGCGGCACGATCGTCGAATCGTCGTCCGGAAACACCGGGATCGGACTGGCGATAGCCGCATTGGAATTGGGCCTACGCTTCATTGCCGTTGTCGATCATCACGCCGCGCCGGACAAGATCCGCACAATGCGCGCGCTGGGTGCGGAAATTCGCTATGTCGAAGGCAATTATCGCGAGGACGAGGTTGCGGTGGTGGAGCGCCAACGGCTGGCTGCACAACTCGGTGCCCAGCTTCCCGGTGCGTTGTTCATGAACCAGTCCGACAATCCGGCAAACCCGGAAGGCTATGCCGGTTTCGTCGACGAGCTCCTGGCACAGCTTCCAGACGGCGTCGATGCTTATGTCGGCTGTGTCGGCACTGGCGGGTCAATGACCGGTATCGCGCAGCGTCTAAAGCGGGTTAACCCTGCGGTCCGGACGATCGCCGTGGAACCGGCCGGCTCGATCGTCTTCGGCAAACCCGGCCATCCCTACTACCAGTCGGGCACGGGAACGCCCGCCGGCGATGAGGTCGGCAAGGTGCTCGACTATGGATGCATCGATGAAGGGGTACAGGTCACTGACACCCAGGCGTTCGAAACGGCACGTTTTATCGCGCGGCGCTACGGACTTCTGGTAGGAGGCTCGACCGGGGGCACCATCTACAAGGCGTTGGAATTCATTGCGGCCGCCAAGCTGTCTGGCACGGTGGTCACGCCCGTTGCCGACGGTGGCGAGAAATATCTCGGTTCGGTCTTCGACGATGAATGGATGGCCAAGCGTGATTTGCTGGATCCGACAATCGCCGCACAGCTCGACGGCTGGCTACCCGGAAGGGCGCGCGCAGCATGAAGGTGACGATCTGCGGGGCAGGGCGCACCGGGCATTTGAATGCCGTGCTCTTCAAGCAGCGCCCAGGTGTCACCGTTTCCGTGCTGACGGGAGCAGCCGCCGTTGCCGATCTGTGGAGGAGCGGAGAGGGTGTTTGGCGGGCGCAGATGCCGGGCGGCCACGTCTTGAGCGGGCGGCCCGACCATGTCGGCACCGATCCGAGCGAGGCACTCATAAGCACGGACATGGTGATCGTAACGCAGCCGGCCCACGCGCGGCCTGCGCTTCTAAACGACTTCGCACCGCATCTCCCCCGGGACAAGCGCGTCTATGTCGGCGCGATTCCTGGTTTTTGTGGCTTCAACTGGCTCGCGGCAAAAATCTTTTCGGGCACAGACAATGTGGTGATCTGGGGCATGAAGGACGTGCCCCATACGGCCTTTGACCTGGTCCCGGGTGAGCGGGTGCGCATGGGCGGCGCCAAGGCTCAACTCTTCGCGGCGCTTCATCGCCGCGAGACCGCAGCGAGCCGCACCGAACTCCAGGCGATGCTGAGCGGCCTTTATGAAGCTCCCGTCACCCTGCTGCAGGATTATCTGGAAATCACGCTGACGCCGGGCAACGCAATGATGCATCCCGCCGTGCTCTATGCCTTGATCGGCCCCGGCGCACCCTGGGAAAACAAGCCCTTCGACCGCCCGCTTTGCTGGTGGAGCGATTGCCCGCGCGCCGGCGCTGAATTGCTGGAGGCCTGTGATGCGGAAAACCAGGCTATCCGCCATGCGGTCGAATCGCGCCTGATTATTGATCTGAGTTCGGTGAAGCCGCTCCGACAGGAATTGATCGAGGCTTATGGCAGCCAGATCGAGGACAACCGGACCATGTATACGCTGTTGCGGACCAACCGTGCTTACGCGGGCATTCACGCGCCGCTCGTTCCCAATCCGGATGGGCCCGGCCTAGTCATCGATCGCGCAAGCCGCGCTTTCCACGAAGACATCGCCTTCGGGCAGGCGCTGCTGGTGGAATTGGCCGCGCGGCTTGAGGTGGCAACTCCCGCCATCACGAAAACCTACAATTGGGCGCTGAGCTACCACGGCGGGTTCACCGAAGGTGCGTCGGCTTGTTTGCCCGCCAACTGGCCGGAGGAAGCGTAATGGACGAGAGGATGTCTTCCTCCGCAGGCGCTGGAGCTCAGGCGCATGCTACGCAGCTTTGGTTGGGCGCATCGCGCAATGCGCTTAACCGGTTGGTCCGCTGCTTGTTCGCCGAGCGTCTCCTTGCACTTGATGCGTTATTGTGGGCGCGCGAGGGCAACCAGGCATGGCTCCCGCTTTGGCAGTCACGCCGGGTCCTGCACTTCACCGACCTGCGCCGTGCGCCTGCCGGAACATTGCAAAATCGTGGTTCTATCGAAGTACTGGACGAGACCGGCGCGCGGCGTCGGATCGATGATCCCTCCGACCTCGTCAGGCAGGTCGTGCCCGCCTTGTCGATCTCGCCTGCATCTGATGGCGTCGAGCATCTCATGCGCGACGTCGAGGACAGCATGCGCAACGACGTCCTGGCGCGCCGTCACCGGGAGCGCTGGGGCACCGAGCTGCGAGGGAAGGCGGCCGAAGCAGGCGCGCAGGGATTCCTCGCATATCTGGAAAAGAGCCTGCCGCCGCATATGGCGGCCATGGCTCTGGATCAGTGGGGCGCGCTGGAAGGTCACCCCTTCTATCCGACATGGAAGGCTAAACCCGACCTGTCGCCCGAGGACGTCACTGCTTTGTCGCCTGAGTTCGGTGCTCGCGTGCGCGTCCGGATAGCAGCGCTACGCAAGGAATGGTCCTATGTGGAGAAGATGCCGCATGTCGGCAGCTATTCGGAATGGTTCGCCCAAAACTTCCCCGAGCTCTGGCGCGATTGGGCCGAAGGATTGAGTAAGCGTGGAAAGTCTCCTGACGACTGGCTGCCTCTGCCTGTCCATAGCTGGCACCTTGACAATTTCCTGCGCCGTGAATTTGCGTCCGAGATAGCTTTCGGGGTTTTCGACCCGGATGGCCCGGAGGTCGTGACGCTGCCGTCGATGTCGTTCCGCACAATGCTGCCGGACACACAGGAGCCGAGGCCCTTTATCAAACTGCCGGTGGCGATCTGGATGACCAGCGAACAGCGCACTCTGCAGGCCAAGTCGATTCACATGGGACCTCGTCTCAGCACTCTTATTTTCGATATTCTGTCAAAAGAGAGGGATCTTTCCGACAGGCTGGAGATATTCACCGAAGAGCTCGGCGCAATCCTGCACCATCCCGTAACGGGCGACGAGCATCCGGGCCGCTTTCTTTCGGTTGTCTACCGCAACTCCGACGCCCTGGCGCGCTGTGATGGACTGTTGCCGGTCACCGTCGCGGCACTTTTGACGGCAAGCCCGATCGATGGCCGCCCGCTCATTTGCGAATTGATCGCGAGAGGCGGCGATGAAAGCGAAGCAGCCGTATCTGCGTTCTTTCGTGCCTATGTAGGGACCGTCATCCGGCCAACGCTCGCCATGTATCTGCTCTACGGAATTGCCTTTGAGGCGCATCAGCAAAACAGCACGATCCTGTTCGATGAAACCGGCCGCCCGCGAAAACTGCTGATCCGTGATTTCGGCGACGGCCGCAGTTTTGCGCCCCTGTTTAGGGAACGCGGGCACCACCTCAAGCCATTCACTCGCACGGGGATCTTACCCACCACATTTGATGACGATATCAGTCTCGTGCGCTCATTCGTCATCGATGCCTGCTTCGTCTGCCATCTTCATGAAGTCGCACTGTGCCTCGACGAACATTATGCACTGCCAGGCATGGGTCTTTGGCGCATCCTGCGGGAAGAGGCCGAGGCAGTTTTCGACGCGCTAAGGCCGCGCATGTTGTCGGACGCGTTCTGGCTGGAAGAACGCAAGGCCTTTATTGAGAGACCCTGGCCGAGCCGCTCTGTGCTGCGGATGCATCTTGAGCGCTATCGCGACTATCGCCTTGAGCACGAGCTGCCAAATCCAATGGCGGGAACGGAATGACAAATGCTTCCGCCGCGGTTCGCGGCTTCGGACCTGTGTTTGTTCTGCTGTTCGGGCTGCAATTCATTTCCATGGGGGCCATGGAAATGAGCGGTCCATTCTGGCCGATCGAAATCAAAGCATTGAGCTCGTCCGACAGCGTCTTTGGACTCGCAGGTGTTGGTGTCTACGTTGGCCCGATGCTTGGCATGTCGCTGACCAGCGCGTTTTGGGGGCGCATCGGCGATCGCTACGGCAATCGGCTGATGATGGTTCGGGCGCTCGGCGGTCTGGCCGTCACGCAACTGCTTGTTGCTGTTGCGCAGGATGTCTGGACGATCATGGCGCTACGCTTCTTGCAGGGCGCCTGCGCCGGCTATATCGCCCCGGCGCAGGCCTATGGCGTCCAGATCACCGGCGGGAAGGACCGCGCCAGCCTCTTCGCCTGGCTTCAGGTTGCTACCAATGTGGGCTCACTGGGCGGTGCTTTCCTGGGCGGGCTCATTCTCGATCGCTTCCCTTTTGCTGCAGTAAATCTGACGGCCGGGGCAGTTTGTGCGCTGTGCGCTGCCGTTGCCTGGTCGAGCCTGCCCGTACCGGCGCTGGGAGCTGTTGCCGCCAATCCCGGAGGCGCAGCTATCGCAAAACCTACGGCGTCGACCGGTGTTTCGATCGCAGCTCTTCTTGCCTTGATGGGAATGCTGCTCGCCAGCCGCATGGTCCTGCAGGTTCCTTTCTCACTGTACATGACCCAGGTATTTGGTGCCCGGCACTGGGTCGCTGGCCTCACTTACGGGCTGCTGGCGTGCGGCTTTGTCGTGGCCGCGCCCTTATGGGCGCGACTCTTCGAGAATCGAACGTCGTCCTATGTGCTCGGCGGGAGCGTGCTCATTTCGGCCGCGTGCGCTTTGGTTACGCATCTGGCGGGCAGCACAGGCTCCGTTGCCGTATTCGCAGCCCTGTATTTTATCTGGGGCGCGCTTCTTGGGGGAACGACTCCGATCCTTCTCGCGCTCATTTCGGCAGCCGTGGCGAGTGATCGGCAAGGTTCGGTTCTGGGCCTTGCGC
>NZ_JAQOSR010000069.1:0-42024 GCF_046718885.1 Bradyrhizobium sp. UFLA01-814
GGGCGGTGGACAACATCCGGACCGGTGACACGTCGATACTCGCGATGCTTCAGAATATATTTGCGCGCACTTCAACCACTTGATTTGGCGTCCGTTTGCCGCACACCGCAATGCGGCATCGCCCCGGAACTGAAGGCCCGACAGCACGGCTGACTTTTTCGGCCGGGAACCAGTTGCTAGCCTCGGCGTTAATGCGGGCAGCGTTGTGAACCGAGGGAGCTTCCCCAATGGATTTCGCGAGTCCTCTGCTGAGCAAGCTGAGCATTGTGGCCGCGTACATCGCGTTAGCCTTCGTCGGCGCCATTATTCTCGGCGTGTTCTAGACCATTCGACAGGCCATGAGTGTTTGGCGCCCGGCGGCCGCCCCCGCCGGGCGCTTTGCTGTTTGCGTCGGCCATCTGCGGCGCCAATCTCTGCGGCTATTCGGTCAAAAGCAACGAGCGCATCCTGATCAACATGAAGCCCGACGGCAGCAAGTGGAGCGGCCGCATCCACGATCCCGATTCCGGCCGCAACTATGACTCGACGATCGCGATGAAGGGCCCGAATGCGATGCGCGTGCAGGGCTGTGCCTTCGGCATGTTCTGCGGCGGCCAGACCTGGAAGCGGGTCAGCTAGGTCTGACATTTCCGGATTGCTCTGAGGTCCGCCGGCCGCGCCAACGGCAAGCGGACATAAGATTTTTACCCACCGGCGGTCGCTTCATGTGGATCGCCGGGCGCGCTATAAGAGCTGTGTCGAGGTGGAATTGAACCTGCGGGCGGCTTGCGATGGCGATGACGGCTCTTGAACTCGGCCTCCGCGGCGCGGTGGTCGCGCTGTTCCTGGTGGTTTGCGCGGTGCTGCTGCTGCGTTACGCAGCGGTGCATCGCGCCGCGTATCTCGGTGCCGCGATGGGCGTGGCCGGCGCAGCCTATGCGGTTTCGACCGCACCGTTCTTTCCTACGTCGACATTCGGCTGGAGCTCTCCGTTCGTCGCCTTCGCGATGGGCTCGCCGGTGATTTTCTGGCTATGGGCGCGTGCGATGTTCGACGAGCGGTTTACCCTGCGGCCCTGGCATGCGGCCGTATGGACGCTGCTCGCCGTCCTTGGCGTTGTGAGCCACAATTGCTGGACGATCTGGCCCGATCTCGCCCGGACCTGCGGCCGCGTGCTAGCGCTGGCGACGATCGCCTTCGCCGGGCTCGGGATCGCGCAAATTGCGAAGGGATGGCGTATCGCCGTGACCACGGCGCGCGGCCGGATCCTGATCGCACTGGTGATCGGCATCGGCCTCCAGATGACCCTTGCAGCCGTGGCAGGGCTGGCCGCAATTCCGACCCGGTCCATCGGCCTGAGCGGCGCACTCGGCCTTGGTGCATTCGCGCTGATGTCGATCTGGACGATGCTGTTCGATCCGCCCGAGAGCCAGCCGGCGATTGCCGACGCGAGCTCCGGCGGCCCGGCCGGCCGGGCGTCCGGATCGTCAGAACCCAACGGCCCATCGCCTCAGGACCGCGCGTCGCTCAATCGCCTCAACCATCTGATGACGACCGAACGCGCCTATCGGCAGGAAGGGCTGACCATCGGCCTGTTGGCGGCGCGGCTCGGCATGCCGGAATACCGGCTGCGTACATTGATCAATGACGGACTCGGCCACCGCAACTTCAATGCCTTCCTCAACCGCTATCGGCTCGACGAGGCCAAGGCGGCGCTCGCCAATGCCGGCCAGGCCGAGGTGCCGGTGCTGACAATCGCGCTCGACGCCGGATTCCAGTCGCTGGCGCCGTTCAACCGCGCCTTCAAGGCGGACACCGGGCTGACGCCGAGCGAGTTTCGCCGACGGGCGGCGGGCGGGCAAAACGTGGATGGCAACGCGGAAATCTTCCGTTCGAACTGACTTTTCGCTCCTCGATTTTGAAAATCGATAGGCTAGCGGCAGCTGAATCGCGCTAGCTGGGCCACGACGCTTGGCTTTTCCGGGCATCGCAGATGAACGAGATCATGTCCGACCGCCTACCCGCGCCGATCGAATCCACCGCCTTCCAAGTCGGTGCGGCCACGCCCGGTTGGCGCGAGGGAATTGTTGTTCTCGCAATGGTCCTGGCGCCCGTCGGATTGGCGATCATCCTGACCACAGCAGCCGGATTCGCGCTCGCAGGCTGGCAGATCGTCCGTGGCCTGCCCGTTGACATGCCGACACGAGCCGAGTTTCAGCTCCTTGGCATGGCCTTCTATGTCGCCGGCAGTTGGATTAGCGTGACAGCGGCGTGGCTCTGGTCGTCGCGCCGGGGATTGCGCCGCAACGTATTCATCTTTCGCGGACTGACTTGGCCTGCCCTGGCCGCGAGCCTGGCGGGGTTCGTGATCGCGATGTACGGCGCGCCCATTGCGACACACTGGTTGTCGGATATCGCCGGTGGCAATGGTCCGGGGAAAGCGCGGATCGACTTCCATGGTGCGCATGCAACCGCAATTTACATCCTGCTGTTTGTGATGACTGCTCCACTATGCGAGGAGATCCTCTATCGCGGGCTGCTGGTCGCTTGGCTTCGTCGCGCAGGCTTCGGCGATCCGACGATCTGGCTGACAGGCAGCCTGCTGTTCGGAGCCAATCACATCCTCCCGCTCGGTCTCGTCTGGGGCACCGTCATGATCGGGTTCGGCGCGATCCTTTTCGCGATCCGCCTGCGATACAGCTCCCTCACTCCGGCGTGGCTCACCCACTTCCTGTTCAACGCACAGCCAGTCCTGATCCTGCCGCTGATCAAACGGATCGCACCTGCAATACATCCCGGCATTTTCTCTTGATCGTCATGCGGCAGCGAACAAAAGCGGAGCTTAACCAAGGATGAAGCACTTCCTTACCGCGGCAAGGCTGCTGGCGCTCGACCTCGCCTCGACGCTTGTCTTTCTGGTTCTGTTCCTGCTGACGCACAACACCGCGCTCGCGGTCGGCCTCGGCATCGCATTCGGCGTCGTGCAGATCGGCGTCCAGATGGTGCGCGGCAAGCGGATCGACACCATGGAGTGGCTCAGCCTGTTCCTGGTCGTCGCCGCCGGCACCGCCACGCTGCTGACCCATGACCCGCGCTTCGTGCTGTTCAAGCCGAGCGTGATCTACGCGATCGTCGGCGTCGTGATGCTGAAGCCCGGCTGGCTCAACCGCTACCTGCCCGAGATCGCACAGAAAGTCGTGCCCGATGTCGCCGTCAAGGTCGGCTATGCCTGGGCCGCCCTAATGTTCGCCTCTGCCGGTGTGAACGCCTTCGTCGCGCTGACCTGCGAGATCACGACATGGGCCGTCGTGATGCCGATCTTCGGCATCGTGAGCAAGGTCGTGGTGTTCCTCGGCGGCTTTGCCGCGCTCCGCCTCACCGCGAGGCGCCGCATCCGCGCCATGCCGGAGGCCCAGCGCGAGGCCGTGCTTGCGCTCGAAGGGGCACCGGCGCCCGCGGCGCCGTAACCCCCGATCGGGATGTGGTTGACGAAACAAACGGCCCGCGCGACGAAACCATTTTGCCCTGGCGACGAAGAATTGCCGAAACCAAGCCTGCCTAGTGATGGCTTCGACAACGCGCTGCTTCGGCGCGATCACAAGGGGGACATGATGGCTTTCACCGCTTCCGCGCTTCGTCACGGCAAACTGCTGGCGGCAACCGCGTTCACGCTCGGTCTGCTGACCTCGGCGTCCTTTGCCTACACCGACGAGCAGCAGCAGATGTGCACCAGCGACGCCATGCGGCTGTGCAGCTCGGAAATCCCCGATGTCGATCGCGTCACCGCCTGCATGATCCGCCAGCGCGCGCTGCTCAGCGACGGTTGCAAGGCGGTGTTCCACTACGTGCCGCCGGCGGCTGCGCAACCCGCGAGCTACGCGCCCGCGGCCAAGCCGGCGAAACCGCTCAATATCACTCCTCACAAGCGCGGCTAAACAAAACCCCAACAGCGACCAGGCACCGCGCTTCCGGCAACGGAGCGCAGTGCTTGATCGTTTCGGTTCGTCATGACAACCAGGCGGGACCGTTCATCCGGCATTCAGCCTGACGCGGCTCAATTGCCGTGCCCACTGCCTCCCCGGGAATCGATGGTGATGCGCCGCAGCTTTCTCTTTGCGCTTCTGCTTGGCGCCGGCGTCACGATCGGTTGGCAACCAACGGCCAATGCCGCGCCGGACCTGACGCAGCTCGCACAAGCGCAGCCTGCACAGGCGCCCGCCCCGGCGCCGAGTCCGACGCCGGCTACGCCTGCTCCTGCAACACCTGCGCCTGCAACGCCGCCGCCGGCCGCGAATGCGCAGCCCGCGGCGCCCGAGCCGATCGGCAACGTGGCAACACTGACAGGAGCCGCGACCGTCACGCGCAACAACACGGCGACGCCGCTGCAGATCCGCGACGACATCTTTGCCAATGACGAGGTCGCGACATCGGCGACCTCCTCGCTCGGCATCACCTTCAACGACGGCACCACCTTCAACCTGCGCGCCAATGCCAGGATCACGATCGATAATTATGTCTATGAGGACGGCGGCCAGCAGAACAGTGCGCTGTTCAACGTCACCAAGGGAACGGCGGCCTTCGTCGCCGCCGCGGTCGCCAAGACCGGCGACATGAAGATCTCGACCCCGACCGCGACGCTCGGCATCCGCGGCACCACCGGCCTCGTCGAGGTGCCCGAAGGCGCCACCGCGACAAGCAGGAATGTCGGCATCAAGCTCTATCCCGACGCCGATGGACATGTCGGCCGCATCGAGGTCAACGACCGCAGCGGCGCTTCGCTCGGCGTGCTGACGCGCGGCGCGAGCGGCTTTGCGATTCGTCCGGGCACCGGCGGCGCCCGCTTCGCCGCGGTGCCGCTGACGATCTCGCCGCAACAGATCACGCGCGACCAGGGCTTTGTACGCCAGGTCCATAGCGCGCAGACGCTGGGCCGTCAGGTCGTGACCGAGCAGCGCGACTTCCGCCGCGCCAATCCCGACTTCCGCAGGGCCAATCCGGCCGCGCCCTATCCGAACCGCGGCCAGCCGGTGCAGCCGAATCCGCAGCGCCAGAACGGCCTGCCGGGCCAGAACCGCAACGCCCCGCAGCAGCCGGGTCAGCAGAACCGTCCGGGCCAGATGCAGCAGCCCGGTCAGCCGAACCGTCCCGGCCAGCAACCGGGCGCGCCTGGCCGGCAAGGCTCGCAGCAGCCCGGCACGCAGCAGCAAGGCGGCGCACAGCATGCGCTGCCCGGCCAACCCGGCGGCGCGACGCTGCCGCATGCGCCCGGCGTCCAAACGCCAGCCGGACAACAGCCAACGCGCCAAACCCCCACGCAAGAGCCCGCGCGCCAAGGCGGCGCGACGCAACCCGGCGAACAACGATCGCCGGCACGGCAAGGCGGCCTGCAGCCCGGCCGCACACAGACGCCGGGCGGCGTGCGCCAGCCAGGACCACCAGCGACCCAGCCGGGTCAATCGGGCGCGTCGCGCCAAGGCACCGCGCAGCCCGTGCCGCAAGCGCCCGGCCAGATGCGACCCGGCATCCAGCAGGCCGCACCGGGCGTGCGTCCGGGCATGCAACGGCCCGCGGTGCAGGCGCGTCCAGGCTTCCAGCAACGGCGCGCGCCGCCTCCGCCGCGCGGCGCGAAGCCTCCGCCCAGGGACAAGCGTCAGTAACCGAGCGATCGCATCATTGTCGATCAAACGTGCGAATGGCGCCGGCGAGAACGCCGGCGCCACGCGCAGATCGACCAATGGCGAGCGGCAGATCAGCCGCGTCTGGTGATCACAGCCTCCAGATATTCGCCCGGGATCACCAGCGTGCCGTCCCTGGCGATATTGAACTGGTCCATCAGGCCGAACATGTCGGCAGCGAGCAATTGCTGCTTGACCGGATCGATCGCCCCGAATGCCTTCAGCACCGGACCGTAATAGGTGCGAAAGATCTCGAGGAAATGCTCGCGCGACCTGTAACGGAAATTGAAGTGCCTGCGCTTGGCATCAAGCGTCGCCTGCGCGCCGAACAAGGCACCGAGATGCGCCTCGGTGCCCCACAGCGCGGGAGATTTCACGCCCGGCGCCGGCGGCACATATTTGCCGATGGTCTTGAACACCTGGCCGATGAACCCTTCCGGCGTCCAGCTCGCAAGTCCGATCTTGCCGCCGATGCGGCAGACGCGGCGCAATTCATTCGCCGCCTGCTGCTGATCGGCGGTGAACATGACACCGAAGGTCGACAGCACGACGTCGAAGCTGGCGTCGGCAAACGGCAGCTTCTCCGCGTCCGCTTCCAGGAACGTGACGGGCAGACGCTCCGCGGCCGCCCGCTCGCGGCCGCGCTCGAGCAACGCCGCGACGTAGTCGGTCGAGACCACGTCGGCAAAGCGCCGCGCCGCGGCCAACGTCGCATTGCCGTTGCCGGCGGCGACGTCGAGCACCATTTGATTGCTGCGCAGGTCGACCGCCTCGCAGAGCATCTCGCCGACGATCTGGAGCGTGGTGCCGACGATCGCGTAGTCGCCCGAACTCCAGGTGGCTTGCTGGCGCGCCTTGACGGCGGCGAGATCGATGGTCGGCATTTCGGTCTGAACGTTCATGTGCATCTCCTTTGAAATGTGATGCGGCTCTCGGCGAGGCCGCCGGCCTCGCCGAGAGTCCGCAAATTGCGCCAAAACGGCGTCGAGCGGTGCAATGACTTCAAATGTGCTGCGCGCTACGTGCGGCGGTCGAGCAGGACCGGGATGGTCGATGCGGCAACTATGCTCCAATCCGAGCGATGCCTGCAGCCGTGGCTGCTACGCTGAGTCGAGGCAGCCTGCTGCGCCGGAGCTGCACGATGCTCCCGAACGACAGGCTCCTCCGCTCTGGTGAACACGGGTGAGGACAAACCCGCGATCACCAGCCCGAGCAGTGCGCTTCGCACGACCGGCCCCGAGCAGCGGCTGCCGGCGCCCTTCGGCTGACGGCCGCCGGCCTCGCGCGGCATCAGGCGACTGGCCTGCTGCTCGCGATGTGCGAGCATGCCTGCGACCGATTGATTGACGATCCGGCGGATCCGCAAAAGCAGGAAGGAAAAATGCCTTCGTACCGGACTTGAAATGGATTCCATGAATGAAATCGACATAATCGTTTCCTTGATCGAAGTGTGATGGCGTCCCGGATCAGGTTTGGCCGGGATACGCCATGCGACGCCGCGCAGGCGTCATTCGGCTGCAATGGGCGGTTGGACCGGATCACCACGCACGACCACGGTCGCCGCCACCTTGTAGAATTCCTCGCCCGGCATGCCGACGCAGCGCGCATGCTCCCGGATCGAGTCACCGTCACGCGCCTCGTATATGCAGAATGTGCCGATGCGACCATCCGCCTCATGCACCACATAGCTGCGGATCCAGCGGACACGGTCCGGCATCTGCTCGTCGCCGATCCTGGCGGACGTCGCGCCGGCGAGTTCCAGCTCGCTCATGTTCGCCCAGGCGCTCGGACGGCGAATGACATAGAGTTCCATCGAAATCTCCTCGGTTGCAATTATTGAACGGCAGGCGCTCATGGCGAGCCATGATGAGCTATAGACGCCGTCGATGCCGACTGTCCTTACCGCGGACTGATCATTGCCTGATCTTTGTCTGATCTTTGCCTGAACCTTTTCCGCCGAGCCCCAACTCATACACATGGCATTCTCATTTGGACTGTTCGAGCTTGATGAAGCTGGACGCGTGCTGCTGTGCGCGCGCCAAGAGGTCCCATTGCAGCCGCGTGTGTTCGATCTGCTGATCTATCTGGTTCGACACCGCGAGCGGGTCATCTCCAAGGAAGAACTCCTCGAAGCCGTCTGGCCGGATGTGACGGTCACCGACAACTCGCTGCAGCGGGCGGTGAGTGCGTTGCGCGCCGCGCTCCGCAACGGCGGCATGGACGGCGCGATCCGAAATCTGCCGGGCAAAGGCTATCGCTTTTTCCTCGAGTCGGAGATCAGGCAGCCGGAACGCATCGACCCCAAGCAAGTCGATGGCATCGTCGGTGCAATCGGTCTCGCCCGACGCGCGGCGGCCGGACAATTGTGGTTGCAGGCAGCGACCCTGTTCGCGAGCGCGGATGAAAGCGGCCAGCTCAACGCTGAAGATTTCCACGATTGGGCGCTTGCCCTGCAGTGCCTCGGCAGGGCCACGGCAGCGATTCCGATTCTGGTTCGCGCGGTCGCCGCACGCAGCCAGGCCGGTGACGCGGCAGGCGCCACGGTCGACGCGATAGCACTCTCGGCTTTGCATTTCGAAAGCGGCCAGGCAGCGATCGGAAAGGGCTGGCTCGCGCGGGCGGAGGATTGGGCTTCAACGCTCGACGATCCCCCGACGGCGGCCCTGGTGTTATGGATGAAGTCGAAACTGGCTGCTTTCGATGGCGAGCCGGAACAGGCACTCGCGTTGGCCGACGCCGCCTACACCGCCGTCAGATACAAGGATGCGATCAATATCGAGGCGCTGAGCCTGGCCTATCGCGGCTTCTATCGGCTGTGCCTCGGCGACACACACGGAGGACTGGCCGATCAGGACCATGCCGCCGCAGTTGCGCTGTCCAGCAACAATCTGGACCCGATCATGGGCGGCAACCTCTATTGCAACATCCTCTGGGCGGCCCGGATGTTCGGAGATTGGGCACGCGCCGACCAGTGGACGCGGAGCTACCAGAATTTCTGTTCGGGCGGCGGCATGGAACTGACGGGCTCATGCCAGCTGCACCGCTCCGAGGTGCTCGGCATCAGGGGCTCGCTCGACGAAGCGCTGGCGCGCATTCAGGACGCGCTCGCGCGCCTGACCAGCGATGCGCCCTGGTCGCTGGGCGATGCCAACCGGGTGCTGGGCGATATTTTGGCGGCGATCGGCAATGACGACGCAGCTCTCGAAGCCTATGACAGGGCTTACACGCTGGGCTGGTGCCCGGAACCGGGCCGCGCCATGCTGCTGCTCGCAAGAGGCGAAGCGGAGGCCGCCTATGCCGGCCTCGAGCGGAGCCTGATCGGCAAGACCTGGTGGACGCTGCAGCGGCGTGGAATTCTGCTCGCGCATCTGGCGCTGGTTGCCGCACACACGCATCGGACCGCCCGAGCGAAGGCATTGATCTGCGAACTTTCGGGAAGTCCGGATCGCTGGCCGATGCCCTCGATCCGCGCGCTCACCAACGAAGCGCAGGCGATCCTCGCGCTTTCCCGGCAGGATCATGAAACAGCGATGCGGCATCTCCATCTCGCTCGCCAGCTGTGGTCCAGCATCGAAGGGCGGGTTCAGATCGTGCGGCTGAGGCTTCAGATCTCCAGCCTCCAGCTGGAGCATGGAGACGTTCGCGGCGCCATGGCCGAAGTTCATGCGGCACAGCTTCTGGCACGTGACCTGGGTTCGCCCAAGCGTCTTGCCGAGTGTCTTGCCTTGCAGCGCGACATTGAGGCCTGGCAGCCAACGGCACGGCGTCAGATGTGCGGATGATCACGCCGCGCGACGCAGCCAGTCGCGCACGCGTTCGATCAGATTCTTGCGCGGCGCGGGCTGAGGTGCCGCGCCGGCGGGCACGACCTCGTGCACCAATGGCGGCGCTTGTTCAGGGATCACCGTCTCGGCGCCCCGCTCGGTCTCGGCAGCTGCATCGGGCGCGGCCACCGGAACGTCTTGCGGCGCCATGGCCGGCGGATCGGGCTCGCTTTGCGCCAGCGGGGGCTGATCGATGGCCGGCGTCTCCGCCGGGGCAGCCGCATCGGCAACATCAGGCGCACCGGCGACCTCCTGCTCGTCGATGACCTGTGGCACTGCGGCTTCGCGACTCCGCCGGCGCTCTGCGGCCACGGCCCTTGCCCGCGCTCGCCGCTCGCGCTCGGCGAGCGCCGCGGCCTGCAACGCGATCGGTCCGACATTTTCCAGGAACGCGCGCTCATAACCGCGCGACAGACGCTCGAGCGCCGCATCGAGCGGCAGCCAGTCCACCTCGCGGATGTCGTTCATCAGCGACCGCACCGGCTTGCCGCCGGCATCCATGCGCCAGTAGTGCACCACCTTGGAACGGCCGCCTGAATCATAGACCAGCGTACCGAGGAATTCGTGCACGTCGACGTCGTGGCCGGTTTCCTCGAGCACCTCGCGCTCGGCGGCGGCGCGCGGCGTCTCGCCGTCGTCGAGCTTGCCTTTCGGCAGCACCCACTCATTGCGCTTGCGCAGGCGCACGACGGCAAAGCGCGGCGGTGTCTCCCGCCGCAGCACAATGCCTCCCGCCGCCAGAACAGGCGTCCGCGCCATCTCGTGTCCATCAGGTTTGCGATTTAGGATCGTCGCACGACGATCCCGACCATTCTAAGCATGATCTCGAAAAGTGGAAGCCGGTTTTCATGCTCAAACGATGAGCGCGATGGAAACAAGCCTATAAAGGCTTTCGCAGCAACGGTTCGCCGCATTTGATCCGCGTTCCCTCCGCGACATTGTCAGAGATTTCGAAATTGCCGGGCGCCAGCACGATAATCGTCGAGCCGTGCTCGAACCAGCCGAGCTCATCGCCCTTCTTCACATGCGCGTCACAGGGAAAATCCACCGGGCCCCGCGACT
Source organism: Bradyrhizobium sp. UFLA01-814 (assembly GCF_046718885.1). NCBI lineage: Bacteria > Pseudomonadati > Pseudomonadota > Alphaproteobacteria > Hyphomicrobiales > Nitrobacteraceae > Bradyrhizobium > Bradyrhizobium sp. UFLA01-814. The sequence continues at coordinate 10,541 of NZ_JAQOSR010000069.1, forward strand.
GCGCGTTCAGCGTGATGTCGAGGAAATGCAGGCGGAGGCTCGCCACCAGGATGGCGGCGACCGGAACCAGCGTCAGTGCCTCGCCGGTTGGAAGCTTGGCGCGCAGCACCGCGCGCTCATTCTTGCAGAACAGCCGCTCGATCCGCTTCAGCGCGATCGGATTGACGTTCCAGACGTCGCCATGAATGAACGTCACCTTGTCGATGGCAAGATCATAGGGCGCGTGGAAACGGTGATACATGCTCGAGGTCAGCCGCAGCGTGACGAAGCGGCCGTTCCGGTGCTGCTCCACCAGCGCGGGATCGCCGACCAGATCGAGCAGCGAATAAGGCGCGCCCTTGACCTGAAACAATTGCCCGTCCTCGATCCGCCCATGCGCGCCGATGATCGCATCCGACGGGCTCGCGATGATGGCGGGATCGGCTGCGGCCGGACGCAGGCCGGGCTTGAGCTCGCGGGTGAAGCAATCGTGCAGGCTCCTGAACTCCGTCTTCTTGGCCTCCGACAGATCGAGGTCGGAGAACAGCTTCCAGCAGGCGATCGAGGCGTCGCGCACCAGGGGGTTCTCGACCTTGGAGAACCAGCCCATGAAGCGGGTCAGCGCGGCGCGCGGAATCCGGTTGGTTAGCAGGAAATTGAGGTCTTCCTGCTGGGTGAATGCCGAGATCAGGCCCTTGACTGTCATGAATCTGTTAGGTGCTGAGGCTAGCGCTTCTGTCATGGAAACATCCCTTCCGATTCTCTCGCTGTCCGCCGCCGCGCTTGCCGGCGCCGCCGCAGCTTTCCCCAAAATTCAGGCCCGCATCGCGCTGTCACGTGCCAAGCACCGCTCGCTGACCGGACATTCCAAGATGTCCAAGATGGTCGCGCGCATGGTCCCGCACTACGAATTCGACATCGACGACTTCTTCCGCTCCGACGGCGCGCCGAAGGACGTCGCGATGCAGCGCCAGGACGGCTTCTTCCGCCTCGCCGGCCTCTACGGGGATCGCTACCCCAAGGGTCGCGCGCTGACCACCGAGGTGACGGAGCGCATCTCCGACCTGCAGTTCACCGAAACCTATCGCGTGCCGTTCCAGTACAGCCGCCTGGTGCGCGAACATCTCGGCACCTCGGCGTTCGTCGAGGCCTCCAGCGGCGTCACTGTCACCGACGTCGACGGCAATGTGTTCTACGACCTGACCGGCTCCTACGGCGTCAACATCTTCGGCAACGACTTCTACAAGGAGTGCATCGCCGAGGGTGAGAAGCGCGCGCACGCGCTCGGCCCCGTGCTCGGCCCCTACCACCCGGTCATTGCCGACAACGTCAAGCGGCTCTGCGAGCTGTCCGGCCTCGACGAGGTCTCGTTCCACATGTCCGGCACCGAGGCCGTGATGCAGGCGGTGCGGCTCGCGCGCTACCACACCAGGCGCAAGCGCCTCGTGCGCTTCGCCGGCGCCTATCACGGCTGGTGGGGCGACGTGCAGCCCGGCGTCGGCAATCCGGTGTCGCCGCACGAAACCTTCACGCTCGCCGACATGTCGGAGAAAACGCTGCACGTGCTGCGGACGCGCAACGACATCGCCTGTGTGCTGGTCAACCCGCTGCAGGCGCTGCATCCGAATTCCAACGCGCCCGGCGATTCCGCGCTGGTCGATTCCTCGCGCTCCTCCAAATACGACCGCGCCGCCTACACCGAATGGCTGAAGAAGCTGCGCGAAGTCTGCACCGAGCGCGGCATCGTCCTGATCTTCGACGAGGTGTTCGTCGGCTTCCGCCTCGCCGCCGGCGGCGCCCAGGAATATTTCGGCGTCAAGGCCGACATGGCAATCTACGGCAAGAGCCTCGCCGGCGGGCTTCCGGTCGGCGTGGTGTGCGGCCGCAAGGATTTGATGCGGCGCTTCCGCGACGACCGCCCGGCCGACATCTGCTTTGCCCGCGGCACCTTCAACTCGCATCCCTATGTGATGACGGCGATGGACGAGTTCCTGAGCCGGCTCGCCAGCCCGAACTTCCGCTCGATCTACAACGGGCTGGACGAGACCTGGAACGGCCGTGCCAAGACGCTCAACGACCGGCTCAAGGCCGCGGGCCTTCAGGTTCGCGTCGGCAACATCTCGTCGATCTGGACCGTCTATTACACCGAGCCGTCCCGCTACAACTGGATGCTGCAATACTATCTGCGGGCCGAGGGACTGGCGCTGAGCTGGGTCGGCACCGGCCGTCTGATCTTCACCCTCAACTACACCGACGCCGACTTCGCCGAGGTCAGCGACCGCTTCGTCGCGGCAGCCGAGAAGATGAAGCGCGACGGCTGGTGGTGGCATAAGCCCGGCCTCACCAACAAGAACATCAAGCGCCAGATCCTGAAGGAGATGGTCGCCGTGAGGTTCGGCCGCTGAGCCCGCCGTCATTCCGGGGCGATGCGCAGCATCGAACCCGGAATCTCGAGCTTCCGGGTTCGCTCGCTGGCGCGATCGCCCCGGAATGACGGCGTTTAGGTCGTCACCGTGAAGTTCAGGCGCTGAGGCAACGCGCGGCCCTCCTACTCCCTCGCCCCGCGCTTGCGGGGAGAGGGTTGGGGTGAGGGGCTGCATCCACAAAATCGGTGACAGACGGACTCGCGGTGAGCCCCCCTCACCCGGATTGCATCTATCGATGCAATCCGACCTCTCCCCGCAAGCGGGGCGAGGTGAAGTGCGCGCGCGGTCGAAAGCGCTCAACAAGTGAATATCCGCCGTAACCTTAGGAACGTAGATGCCCGGGACAAGCCCGGGCATGACGCAGTTTGAAGACGCTGGGAGCAACGATCAGGCGTGCTTGACGTGCTTCTCGAGACCCGGATCGATCAGCTCGCCCTTCATCAGGAACAGCGGCGCCTTGTGATAGAGCTTCAGGTCGTTGAACGGGTCCGTGATGATCTTGGTCATCCAGACGAGGCCGGTCTCGACGTCGCGGATGAAGAACAAATGGATGGTGCGGAACAGGAGGCCGCCGACGCCGACCACGAGCCAGATCTTGGCCACCTGACGGGTGAAGTCGCCCATCGTGACCCAGGGCTTGAACAGGCCAAACAGCGTCGGATCGAAGTACAGCACCATCGGCGACAGCGCCCAAATCGCCATCAGCACGACCTTGCGCTGCAGATTGTAGCCGACCTTGATGTCTTCCTTGTGCTCGTGGGTCGCCTGGTTGACGTGGTCGTAGCCCTTCGGCTCGAAGAAGAAGTGACCGGCCTGGCGCGAGGTCATCGAGACCAGCCAGCCGACCAGCGCCGACACGACCGGATCGAAGAACAGCATCGCATAGGCAAACAGGAAGCTCAGCGCGCTGACGAAGTGCAGGCTCTGGTTGATCCGGCTGTGATGGTAGAAGCGATGGTCATCCCAGCGCTGGGTACGCAGCTCTTGCAGGAAATTCTTGATCATTGGTTCCCCCAACATCTTTCAGGACAGGATTTACAGGGATTCGATGTATCGCGTGTGACATCATCATAATGACATATGACAATGCGGAGCGACGCCTTGACGCAACTTCAACCTCTCCCCTCATCCTGAGGAGCTTGCGCAGCAAGCGTCTTGAAGGATGAGGCCGAGGATCGACACCGTGGCCTCATGGTTCGAGACGGCGCAGTGCGCCTCCTCACCATGAGGATCAAGGGTGACTACGCCGCCTCTCAGGCGGCCTTCGCCACGTCCGCCTTGCGGATGCGGACCAGCGAGAAGTGGCCGAGCGGCGGAATCAGGCGGCGCTCCGCGAGCTCCATGCCGCGTGCGCCGGCGAGCCATTTGGTGTAGCGCGACCAGGCGAATTCGGCGGTCCGGAACCCGAGCGGGCGCACCACCGGCTGCAGCTTCTGCTCGATGAAGCGGCGGACGCCGGCATCGGCGCTGACGCGGGTCAGGATGATCAGTTCGCCGCCCGGACGCACCACGCGGGCGAACTCGTCGAGCGCGGCTTCGGGGTTCGGCACTGCCGACAGCACATACTGCGCCATCACCACGTCGAACGAATTGTCGGGGAATTCGAGCTTCTCGGCGTCCATCACCGCGAGGCCCTCGACATTCTTCAGGCCCCGCTCCGCAACCCGCTTCTTGGCCTTCTCCAGCATCGCTTCCGAGATGTCGGTGCCGAAGATGCGGACGTTCTGGCTGTAGAGCGGCAGCGAGATGCCGGTGCCGACGCCGACCTCGAGCACCCGGCCACCGATCTTGTTGGTGGCCTGGATCGCGGCCTGCCGGCCCTTGCTGAACACACCGCCAAACACGAGGTCGTAGATCGGCGCCCAGCGGTCATAGGCCTGCTCGACCGTCTCGCGGTCGAAGTCCAGGGAACGGTCGGCACCCAGCTTGATGATTTCAGCCATAGATCGTCTCTCGTCTCTCGTTCGATTGAGCTGTTAATTCGGAACCGCACTGCGGCCGGCAACGCGGCGGGCGGGCCGCGGCGCGCGGCTCGGATGCAGCGTGGCCAGATTGCCGATGAACTGACGCGCACTGTTTTCCCAGGAACGCTCCAGCGCAAAATTGCGGCAGTCGGCGCGCGACATCGTCAGCGCGCGCAGGCAGGCGCTGCGCAGGTCATTGTCGATCGCGCCGATCGGATGGTTGGCAATGACATCCTTCGGGCCGGTGACCGGGAACGCCGCGACCGGCGTGCCGCAAGCCAGCGCCTCGAGCTGCACGACGCCGAAGGTGTCGGTCAGACTCGGGAACACGAAGACGGCGGCGGCGGCGAGGTGCGAGGTCAAATCCTGCCCCTTCTTCTCGCCGAGGAAAATCGCGTCGGGATATTTCTGTTCCAATGCCGCCCTTTGCGGGCCGTCGCCGACCACGACCTTGGAGCCCGGCAGGTCCAGCGACAGGAAGGCGTCGAGGTTCTTCTCCACCGCGACGCGGCCCATGGTCATGAAGATCGGCCGCGGCAGATCGAGCACCGCCGGCTGGTCCGGATTGAAGATCCCGGTGTCGACGCCGCGGGTCCAGAAGCCGAGCCTGCGGAAGCCGCGCTCGGCGAGCTCGGTGCGCAGCGAGTCGGTCGCGACCATCGTCATCGAGCCGGCGGCGTGGAAGTGGCGCAGCACCGCATAGCCGACGCTGTCGGGAATGCCGGTGCGGACCGAAACATATTCCGGGAAGCGCGTTGTATAGGATGTGGTGAAGGCGAGCTTGTTGCGCTGGCAATAACCGCGCACCGCCCAGCCGATCGGCCCTTCGGTCGCGATGTGGATCGCCTCGGGCGCAGCCTCCTCGATCCGGCGCGCGATCTCGCGGCGGTTCGGCAGCGCCACGCGCAGGCCCGGATAGGTCGGCACGCCGACCGAACGGAAACCGTCGGGAGTGAGGAATTCGATCTCGGCGCCGAGCCCGGCTGCGCTGCGCGCAAGCGACGTCAGCGTCCGGACCACGCCGTTGACTTGCGGATGCCAGGCATCGGTCGCAACGAGTATGCGCATTGCAGGAGATCCAAATCGTTAATCTTGATTCTGCTCGCACGACGTTCTGACATGGATGTTTCAAACGTATGACGTCATCGAAATGTTAGGTAGTTTTTCCCGGCAAACGGCCGGTTTTTCGTGTAACGTGACAGTCAGATGTCAGAGCAGAGTGAAAATCCCGGCGCCAAGCGCCGCAGGCTCAGGCGACGAAACTCGTCGCTGCTGATCCTTGCGGCCGGCATGCTTGTGTTCGGTCTCGCCGCCGGCGCGCTGTATTACGCGCTGCGTCCGGTGACGCTCGCGATCGCGGTCGGCCCGACCGGCAGCGAGGACGTCAAGCTGATCCAGGGTTTCGCCCAGGCCTTTACGCACGACGGCAGCTCGGTGCGGCTGAAGCCGGTCACGACGCAGGGCTCCGCCGAGAGCATCGCGCTGTTCACGGCGAACAAGGTCGACCTCGCGGTGGTGCGCGGCGACCTCGATCTGCCCGCGAGCGCCGAGTCGGTTGCGATCCTGCGCAAGAATGTCGTCGTGCTGTGGGCGCCCTCGGGCGCCAAGGGCAAGCGGCGGCCCGCGAAGATCAAGAGCATCGACGACCTCGCCGGCCACAAGGTCGGTGTGGTCGGCAGCACCCAGGCCAACGTCACGCTGCTGCGTGTGATCCTGACCGAGTCCGGCGTCAACCCCGACAAGGTCGCGGTCAGCCAGTTCGCCGTCAACAAGATCGCCGACCTCGCGCGCGACCCCTCGCTCGATGCCTACATGACCGTCGGCCCGCTCGACAGCAAGATAACGGCGGAAGCGATTACGGCGACGGCGGCCGCGCGCGGCGAGCCGGTCTTCCTCCCGATCGACGTCTCGGAAGCGATCGCGCAGAAGCATCCGCGCTATGAGTCCGAGGAGATCGCCGGCAGCATCTTCTCCTCGTCGCCGGCGCGGCCCGAGGACAAGGTCGAGACCGTCAGCGTCAATCACCTCATCATCGCGCAACATGCGCTGAGCGAGGCGACCGTCGGCGCGCTCGACCGGCAGCTGTTCACGCTGCGCCTCCAGGTCGCGCGCGATCTGCCGGCGGCGGCAAAGATCGAGAAGCCCGACACCGACAAGGACGCCGCGCTGCCGGCGCATCAGGGCGCGGCCGCCTATATCGACGGCACCGAGCGCACCTTCCTTGAAAAATACTCCGATTACATCTGGGGCGGCATCCTGCTGCTCTCCGGCCTCGGCTCGGCCGGCGCCTGGCTGCGCCACTACGTGAAGCGCGACGAGCGCGAGCACTACATCACCCATCGCGACAATCTGCTGACCCTGATCTCGCAGGTGCGCGGCGCCGAGACGCCGGAGCAGCTCGCGGCCATGCAGGGCGATGCGGATGCCCTGTTGCGCGAGGCGCTCGACTGCTACGACGACGGCGCAATCGAGGAAGGCGACCTCTCGGTGATCGGGCTGACGCTCGAGCAATTCCACCATGCCGTCTCCGACCGCCGCGCCGTGATCAACGGCGACAAGCCGGGCCTGCCGCGGATGCGCGCCGGCTAGAGCATCGACTTATAAATCGGGGTGCTTGAGTCAGGCGCGCCCTGATGTCCGCTTGTCCGCAGTAGCGGTCAAATAGCGGACTTCGCCGGAGGTCGCAAAAGGGGCAACAGCAGACCTTCGCGGACGAGGTTTTTGCCTACCGCGGGTAGGACGAAGCTCTCGCCTATACGCCAAACACTGGAACGTCAGTGCGATCTATCAGCGCCTCTGCGCCTTCGCTCGGCCGGAGCTCGGCGAAGTTCAATGCAGCATCAATGTCGTTCTCCCAGACTTCGCGCGGGAGATCGTACACCAGCTCCACACCGTAGCCGTTGGGATCATGAATATAGAGGCTGTGCGTCATCCCGTGGTCGATGCGCCGGTCGAACTTCACGCCCTTGGCCTGAAGATACGAGAGCCGGCTCAGCCAAGCCTCGCGGGTCGGAAATGTAATCGCGATATGATTGATCGCGATTGGCAAGTCCCACATCTTCCATTCCGCGGGTGGCGGCGGCAGGTTCGGATTCTCCACGAGCGCAAGATCATGGTGATGGACGCCGCCGATGTCCGTACCGCTATAGAACCACATTCTCGGGGTTGGCGGCCGGCCAGGCCGCGGCCGGAATTCACCAACTAGCCGTAATCCGACCACCTCGGTCCAGAACTGATGGCTCTCGTCCATGTTGCGAACGTTGAGCGCGATGTGGTTCACGCTAACCGGCGCAGCCGGCCGCTCGCTTGCTGTCTCCGCTGATTCCATGGCAGCGTTTCCCTGGCGTTTTTCGGGCCTGAAAAGGCTTCTGGTGCTGCAATTTGTACCCCGTGCGCGACTGTACTGGTATGCTCCCCTGTCTGCTTTTCTTGCTCGATCGTCCGAGACGAGGAGGCGCCGCAATGGATGTTCTCTCAGATGTGCTGAAGACAGTGCGTCTGACCGGCGCTGTCTTCTTCGAACGCCATCTTCACGCGCCTTGGGTCGGAGAGTCCCCGCCCTCGGCCGCCATCGCGTCGATGGTCATGCCGGAGGCCGAACATGTGATCAGCTTCCACGCCATCCTGTCGGGCTCTTGCTGGGCCGGATTGGCGGGGAATTCTGATTCGTCCATGCGCTTCAATGCGGGGGATATCGTCATCTACCCGATGGGTGATGCCAACGTCCTGAGCTCCGCGCCGGGCATGCGCGGTCTTCCAGACCTCCAGGATTACGCGCGGCCGAAAGATCGGCCCTTGCCGATCGTCACCCGTCTCGACAACGACAGCGCCGACTACTGCCACCTGGTTTGCGGCTATTTCGGCTGCGATGCGCGGCCATTCAATCCGTTGCTCGAAGCGCTGCCCCGCATGCTGCTCAGCCAAATGTCTGCTGCAGCGCGGGGCTGGTTATCCAACCTGCTTCGGCTCGCAGCCGAAGAGGCCGGTCGCGGCGGCGCCGGTAGTGAAAGTTTGCTCGCCAGGCTTGCCGAGCTGATGTTCGTCGAAGTCGTCCGCCAGTACATCATCCATCTCCCTGAAGATTCGAAGGGCTGGCTGTCCGGGCTAAAGCACCGACAGGTTGGACATGCGCTACGGCTCATCCACGGGAGTCCTGAAAAGCCATGGACGCTCGCTGAACTTGCTCGCGAAGTCGGCCTTTCGCGATCAGTCTTTGCCGATCGCTTCGCACATTATGTTGGTGTTTCGCCGATGCATTATCTCGGCCGCTGGCGCATGCAACTCGCTGTCCGACATCTGGTCATCCCAGGCATCAGCGTTGCACAGGTGGGAGCGGAGGTCGGTTACGAATCCGAGGCAGCCTTCAACCGCGCCTTCAAGAAACATGTTGGCGTACCACCGGGTTCATGGCGAAGAGGCAAATCATCGCCAGCTCCCGAATGAATCTATGCTATTCGACCGTGTCCGAGTTGGGTCATGAACGACAAAATTCAAACGTGTACATAATGGGGCTAACACCAAACTTGCCGCCAACGACCTGACCTTCGTTCAACTTGTGTCGATCAGGCTGAAGTTCCGTATAAAGTAAATAAGTCCACCCCTCGAGTGCTTTCGAGCGAATTGCACGCCGGTTCGCATCAATCGAAGCCCACGCCGCAAGCGGCGCGCAGGCTTCAATTGCACCGAGAGCAATGTTTGGATTGCGTGCACAAGCACGCGCCGCCAATGTTGCCCGCGATCGCAACGCCTCCGACGACACCACCATGCTCGCCTCCGCCATGACAGACCTGCCCGCGCCGTTCGTGCTCGCGGTCGCACTGGCTGGCGTCTTCCTGATTGCCTTCATGAAGGGCGCGTTCGGCGGCGGCTTTGCCATCGTCGGCATCCCGCTGCTGTCGCTGGCGATGGACCCGATCGCGGCGGGCGCGCTGCTGGCGCCGCTGTTCGTCGTCATGGACGTCACCGCGCTGCGGTTCTGGCGCCCGAGCACATGGTCGCGCATCGACCTCGCGATGCTGCTGGTGTTCGCCGCGCTGTGGTTTCTCGGCGGCGGCGAGATCAAGCCGCGTCCGCGCTCGACGTTCAAGGCGACGTTCGCCGGCCTGTCCGCCGGCGTCACCACGATGGTGGCGCATTCGGGCGGGCCGCCGCTTGCGATCTATCTGCTGCCGCTCGGCATGCCGAAGGCGCTTTACGCCGGCACCACCAGCCTGTTCTTCACGGTCGGCAACCTCTTGAAGGCAGGCCCGTGGCTCGTGCTCGCCACGCCGTCGCACAGCCTGTGGATGCTGATGGCGCTTTGCGTGCCGGCGGTGCCGGTCGGCGTCTGGGCCGGATGGCGGCTGCACGAACGTCTCGACCAGCGCGCGCTGTACCGCGCCTGCTACGCCATTCTGGTCATCACCGCCGCCAAGCTGCTGTGGGACGGATTGGCCGGATATCTCAGCTCCTGAACAGCGAAAGTGCTGGCTCCCCGTCAGGAGGACTGCCTGCTGCGGACGGCGTTCGCGGCAACGGCAAGCGGCGCAATGTCTGGACGCGTCGCGACCGCGTCGTCCGGCGCAAGGCGCTGGCGCGCCACGAACGAGAAGCGGCTGCGCAGTTTCAGGATCGGCTTCTCGATCCAGTGCCAGGAGAACGCGGCGAACAGCGTGATCAGCAGCAGCGCGATCGCAAACTGAACGATCACGGGCGCGTGCGGCAGCCATACCCGCACCACCTGCTGCACCGGAAATCCGTAGAGATAGATGCCGTAGGAATAGTCGCCGCGCGAGAGCAGCGGCAGCCGCGGCAGCTTCGAGACGCCGAGATAGGCGGTGATATAGACCAGCGCCGGTGCAATCAGAAGATTGAGCACCGGCTGGCTCATCCAGTCCGCCGGACCGAGCAGCGCGGCGCCCGCGCAGAGCGAGCAGCACGCGGCGAGAAGCCATCCGTTGTAGGGAACGCGGTCACGATAGAGATAGATCGCGATGCCGAGCATGAACGCGACCGGCAGCTTCGCGCCGCGTCCGAGGAACGGCGCCGTGCTGAAGATCCTGTCATGCAGCGTGCCGGCGACGCCGGCGGGCAGTTGCGACGATTGCGCGCTATGCCCGGTGAGTGCGAGCGCAAGGCCGATGCCGACCAGCACGAGCGCACCGAGCACGATGAGCGGCGGCTTGCGCAACAGGCCGAACAGGATGAACACCGTCATCAGCGCGTAGCAGCCATATTCGAACGGCACCGTCCACAGCGAGCTGTTGACCTCCGGCGCGGGATTTCCGCTGAACACGCCGGGCAGAACGTAGTTCACGAGGCCGATGACGTTGGTGAAGTATTTGTAGGTGCCGAAATTGGTGAAGTAGTCGTGCAGCGGCAGCGCGGTGAAGATCGGCCCGAGGATCAGTGCCGACAGCACGATCTCGACCGCAAGCGCCGGAATGATCCGCATGCCGCGATTGGTGAGAAACTCCTTCAGGGAAAGCCGCAGCCCGCTCGCCGCGATCAGAAAGCCGCTCAGCGCGAAGAACATCACGAGGATGGCGTAGTGCGGAAACCAGGCGATCCACGCCTGCTCGCCGTCGCCACTGCCGCTCGCGACATAGGGCGCGTGGGCGGCGACGACGGAAATCGCCAGTGCGATACGGAGAAAATCGAACCCCGGGCCGAAGCCCTTCTGCCGATCCAGCATGCTGCCGATCGTGTGCCCCAGCATCATTTCCACTCCATTCCGAAACAATGCGCTGGGACAGCAAGCGCCGTGCCAGGAAGACTGTCTTGCGGCGGTACACCCCCTTCCCGGCAACCCGGCCTTAACCGTGCGACGAAACACGCACGAAACAATTCCCTAACGGCACGAAACCATTTTGGCGATTTCGTGCAAACGTCCTGAAACGCCTCACCTGTACTGGTTTGAGCCAACGACGCGCCGGAACTGGCGCGCAGGGCGCAAACAACAGGGGTCGACAATGTTCAATTCCATCAAGCTGAACTCGCGTCTCGCTGCCGCCGCCTTCGGTGCGCTGGCGATTGGCACCGTCTCATTCGCAAATACCGCCGCGGCCGCTCCGCTGCCGATGTTCCCCTTCATCCTGACGCCGCCGACCGAGGCCGTGCAGCCGCCGGTGCAGTCGATGCCGCAGGCGCAGGAGGAAGACCGTTCCGTCGAATTGCCCGCCCGCCTGCGCCGCCAGGTCGTCGCCTATCCGACGCGCGAGGCGCCCGGCACCATCATCATCGACACGCCGCACACCTATCTCTATCTCGTGCTCGGCAACGGTCAGGCCATGCGCTACGGCATCGGCATCGGCCGCGACGGCTTCACCTGGTCGGGCACCCAGACCATCACCAAGAAGGCGGAGTGGCCGGATTGGACGCCCCCGCCGGAAATGATCGCCCGCCAGCCCTATCTGCCGCGCCACATGGCCGGCGGCCCCGGCAATCCGCTCGGCGCCCGCGCCATGTATCTCGGCGGCACCATCTACCGCATCCACGGCACCAACGCGCCGGAGACGATCGGCACCCGCGTGTCCTCAGGTTGCCTGCGCCTGACCAATGCAGATGTCTCCGACCTCTATTCGCGAGTCAGCGTCGGCACCAAGGTGATCGTGCTGCCGATGACCGACCGCCGCGCCGATCTCGGCTCGGCCGTCCGCTAAGTCCCTCCCCTCCAAGGCGTCCCTTAATAAAGGCGTCCTCGACGACGGCTCCGGCACTTCGTGCCGGGGCCGTCGCCGCGTTCATCAACCTTAACGCCTTCCGCCCCTGAAGCAGCTTGATCCCGCCACACTGGCGCCCTCGTCGGGGGGCCTGTACAACCCGTCAAGTTGATTTTCATCCGGGGGAATGATGCGTCTACCGATGCATCCAAGGACGATAGCGCTCGGGATCGCGGTGGTGCTGGTCTCGTTCGTGATCAGCCTCAAGGCAATGGACTGGCTCGCGCCGAGCGTCACCGTGCAGAAGCCGAAGCTCGCGGAGCTGCCGCCGCTGCCGCAGGCGCCGCGTTCCTCGACGATCGTGGCGCAGGTCTCGGTCGCGCTGTCGGCGATCCGCGACGCTGCCGAACGCGGCGCGCCGAAGACCTTCGGCGGCAAGGCCGACAACCCGGTCCAGCAAATCCTGCAAAATGCCGACATCGGCTGGACCGCATCGCGCGGGCCGATCGCGGCCACCGGCGCGCAGGACGTGCTGACGCTGACCACCCCGATCAACGGCACGCTCAAGGTCACCGGCGCGTTGTCCGCCAAGGCAACCGGCGCGGTCAGTGACGCGCTCGGCAGCCTGCTCGGCGGCAATGTCGCCAAGCAGATCGGCGCCGTGAACATCAAGAACGTCAACGCCAACGCCGAGATCAAGGGCAACGTCACCCTCACCGCGCGGCCGAAGCTCGGCGTGTCCTGGCGGATCGAGCCGAACCTGCAGGCGCAGGTCAATCTCGGCGACACCAGCCTGTCGACGGCCGGCGTCCGCATCAGCGTGCCGGCCCAGGTCAAGCCCGTCATCGACAAGGCGGTCGCCGACCAGATTTCCGTAGTCGAGGCCCGGTTGCACAACGACCCGGTGTTCCAGAACAATGCCCGCGTACAATGGGCCAAGGCCTGCCGCTCGATCCCGCTGCAAGGCACCGGCGGCACGACCTCGATGCCGCCGATGTGGCTCGAGCTGCGACCGACCCGCGCGATCGCAGCGCAGCCGAAGGTCGATGCGTCCTCGCTGATCCTGACGATGGGGATCGAGGCCGAGACGCGGATCACGGAGGCGCAGACCACCCCGAACTGCCCATTCCCGGAAAAACTCTCGATCGTGCCGCCGATGGCGAGCCAGGTCGCGATCGGCCTGCCGGTCGACCTGTCCTTCACCACGCTGAGCCAGCTGGTCGAGACGCAGCTCAAGGGCAAGACCTTCCCCGAGGACGGCTCCGGGCCGGTCGACGTGACCGTCAAGAGCGCGAGCATCGCCGCCTCCGGCGACCGGCTTCTGATCTCGCTCCTGGTGCACGCCAAGGAGAAGGCCAGCTGGTTCGGCCTGGGCGCCGAGGCGACCGTGCACATCTGGGGCCGGCCGCGGCTCGACCAGCCGTCGCAGACGCTGCGGCTGACCGACGTCGAGCTGGCGGTGGAATCCGAGGCCGCGTTCGGCCTGCTCGGCGCCGCCGCGCGCGCCGCGATCCCGCACATGCAGCAGACCCTCAACGACCGGCTGGTGGTCGACCTGAAGCCATTCGCGACCAACGCGCAGCGCAAGGTCGCCGCCGCCATCGCCGACCTGCAGAAGAACGAGGAGGGCATCCGCGTCGACGCCGAGGTCAACAGCATCCGGCTGGCCGGCATCGACTTCGATTCCAAGACGTTGCGGGTGATCGTGGAAACCGACGGCACCATCAAGGCCGCCGTCACCGCGTTACCGGCGCTGTAACCGAGTCCTCTCCCTGCTCTTCGCGGGGTCGAGACGAGCCGAGCTCGCTCTGAGCGGGTGGGGTGAGGGACCTTCTCCACGGGTGGCGACTGTCGTGAAACCGGTAACCCCTCACCCGGATTGCGTCGCAATCCGGCCTCTCCCCGCGAGCGGGGGGAGGTAACAAGGCCTCCGCTCGCGCGTTCCATCCGCCCCTGCCCTGCCCATGCTCAAAAAGTCGTCTTTGCGACAGCTTGTCGCAACGGCTAGAACGCCCCGGTGGAAGCAACCCTCAACGAAAAAGTCAGGGAGAAAAACACGATGAAAACACTCTTGGCCGCAGCGGCGGCCGGCCTCGCGCTCGCGGTCTCCGCGACCGCGGCGAACGCCCAGATCTCCGACGATGTCGTCAAGATCGGCGTGCTCACCGACATGTCGAGCCTCTATGCGGACGCCACCGGCAAGGGTTCGGTCGCCGCCGTCGAGATGGCGGTCGCCGATTACGGCGGCAAGGTGAAAGGCAAGCCGGTGCAGGTGATCGCAGCCGATCACCAGAACAAGCCCGACGTCGGCGTCAACATCGCACGCAACTGGTACGACAACGACAAGGTCGACGCGATCCTCGACGTGCCGACCTCGTCGGTCGCATTGCCGATCTCGGCGCTGACGCGCGAGAAGAACAAGATCCACATCAATTCCGGCGGTGGCTCCTCCGATATCACCGGCACCGCCTGCTCGCCCAACACGGTGCACTGGACCTACGACACCTATGCTCTGTCGAACGTCGCCGGCAAGGCGATGGTCAAGCGCGGCGAGGACACCTGGTTCTTCGTCACCGCCGACTACGCCTTCGGCATGGCGCTGGAGCGCGATGCCGCCAATGTCGTCAAGGAAAGCGGCGGCAAGGTGCTGGGCGACGTGCGTCATCCGCTCAACTCGTCGGACTTCTCGTCCTTCCTGCTGCAGGCGCAGGCCTCCAAGGCCAAGGTCGTGGCGCTGGCGAACGCCGGCGGCGACACCACCAACGCGCTGAAGCAGGCTTCCGAGTTCGGCCTGACCCAGGGCGGCCAGAAGATGATCGCGCTGCTGCAGGAGATCACCGACACGCATTCGCTCGGCATCAAGGCGACCCAGGGCCTGATCGTCACCGACGCCTTCTACTGGGACATGAACGACGAGACCCGCGCTTTCTCGAAGCGCTTCAACGAGAAGGTCGGCCACATGCCGACCATGATCCAGGCCGGCCTCTACTCGGCGACCATGCATTACCTGAAGGCGATCGAGGCCATCGGCACCGACGAGGCGCCGAAGGTGATGGCCCAGATGCGCGCCACGCCGGTCAACGATTTCTTCGCCAAGAACGGCCATATCCGGATCGACGGCCGCATGGTGCACGACATGTATCTGTTCGAGGTCAAGAAGCCCGAGGAATCCAAGGGCGAGTGGGACCTCTACAAGCTGATCGCCACCGTGCCCGGCGACGAGGCGTTCCGCCCGCTCGACAAGGGCGGCTGTCCGCTGGTGAAGTCGAACTGACGGCTACGCCACACCGGATCGCATCTGGCGATGCGATCCGGCTTCTCCGCGCAAGCCGGGCGGGGCGAAAGTTCACTGCAAGCACTACGCCTGGAAGACCCGCAGCGTTGCGATCTGGAACGGACGCAGCGCCAGGCGGCACCCCCGCCCCTCGGTCGGCAGGGTCTCGATGCGGTCTTCCAGGGTGTTGCTCATCCACACCGACGCGATGTCGACGCCGAAATCGAGCGTCGCGGCGACGCGAATGCCTGCGCTCTCGTAGAGCCGCACCACCCAGCCGTCGCCATCCTCGGCGGGCTTGATCGTATCGACGATCACGTTGCCCGGGGACGCGGCCAAAAGCGAATGTCGCAACGGCGCGCGCGGTTTTCCTTTCGTCCACAGCACCGGACGCTCGAACCGCAAGGCGCGCCCGACCGTGTCCGCGCTGCGCCAGTCGCCGCGATGGGGATAGATCGCATAGCGCATCCGATGCCGCCCGATATCGGCCTGCGGATCGGGCAATTCGGAGCCGCGCAGCAGCGTCAGCGCGAGCTGGTTGCCGAACGCCGAATAGCCGTGACGGCAGTCGCTGAACAGCGACACGCCGAAATCCGGCTCGGCGATATCGGCCCAGCGATGGCCGGGCACCTCGTACTTGGCCGCATCGGCATCCGTGTTGGCATGCGTCGGCCGCTCGGTTGCGCCGAACATGGTTTCATAGGTTGCGTTGGATGCACGGCAGGCCACCGGGAACATGACCTTCAGCGCCGTCTTGCGCTCCTGCCAATCGACCGTGGTTTCGAATTCGAGATGATCGGCGCCGGCATCGAGGCGGATCACCTGCGCGAGCCGGCTCGCGCTTCCGAGCTCGCGCTCGAAACGGACCTCGCCGCGCGGTCCGCCATCCGACAGCACGGCGCAGCTCACCTCCCCTGCCGCCTCGCGCGCGGTCTCCAGCGCGAACGGATCGATATCCCATGCCTCGAAATCGAGCGGCCGGTCATCGAGCAGCAGCAGCCGCGCTGCCGGTGATGCGAAGGTCTCGCGGCCGCTCGCAACATGCAGCAGCGACCGAACAAGCCCGCTGCGATCAATGCGCGCTTCGAGCCGCGCGTTCGACAGCACGAAGCCGTCCGCATCGGCGGCGACCACAACGCGATCCTCGGTCGTCGTCGATTCGCCCGCCGCAAACGGCGCGGCGACGACGTAACGAAGCTCGCCGTCGGGGTCGGACGCGACCTCGGCACGCGCGCAGCCCAGCGTGTTGATGGGTGTCCAAGTGCCGTCTTCGGGATCGCACAGTGTCGCCAGCACGGCTTGCGTGCGACGCCCGGCATCCTCCGCCACGCCGGCGAGTTCGACCTCCGCACGTTCATAGACCTCGCGGATGCTGCTGCCGGGAATGATGTCGTGGAACTGGTTGACCAGCAGCGTGCGCCACAGCGCTTCGATCTCCTGTGCGGATGGTGCCGGTTGCCGGCAGGCAGCCGCGACAGTGGTCACGAATTCGAGTGCCTGAAGGCCGGCCTCGCAGGCGCGGTTGAGGCGCTTGGTCTCGGCTTGCGTGGTGTAGGTGCCACGATGATATTCGAGATAGAGCTCGCCTTCGATCGTCGCCAGATCCGGCGCCGATACCGCCAGGCGGTCGAAGAACTCGTCGACGGAGCGAATCTGGATCCGCGGCAGCCCCTGCAAGTCCTTTGCGCGCTGCAACGTCTCGAGCATCGTCTCGTCGGCACCGCCGCCGCCGTCGCCATAGCCGAACAGATAGAGTGCGTCGGACGACCGGTCGGCGTCCTTGTAATTGGCGGCGTGATAGCGGAGCTCCGCGACCTGCGCCGATCCGTTGTAGGTGTCCGCCGGGGGGAAATGCGCCAGCACTGTGCTGCCATCCAGTCCGCGCCAATGGAAGCTGTGATGCGGCGGTGAGGTGAACTTGTTCCACGACAGCTTCTGGGTCAGGAAGCGCGACATCCCTGCCGACTGCATCAGCTGCGGCAGCTGGGCGTCGTAACCGAACACGTCGGGATTCCAGAACACGCTGGAGCGCGCACCGAACGTCTGCTCGAAATAGCGCTGACCATAGAGGAACTGACGGCAGATCGACTCGCCCCACGGCAGATTGCAGTCCGGCTCGATCCAGCTGCCGCCGACCGGAATCCATTGGCCGGCGGCGGCCTTGGCGCGAATTCGGGCGAACAGGTCAGGGTCATTCTGCTCGATGACGGCGTACTGATAGGCCTGCGAGCAGGCGAACTTGAAATCGGGATAGCGTTCCATCAGCGCCACCGCCGTGGAGAAGCTGCGTTGCGCCTTGCGCCGGGTTTCCGCCAGCGGCCACAGCCATGCCGTGTCGAGATGGGCGTGGCCGATCGCCGACATCTCGTGGGTGATGCTGCCGTTTCGTGCCGCGAGCAGGCCGTCGAGGATCGCCCGCGCCGCCGGCCATGTCGCGCGATCGTCGGGATCGGTGATGTTGCAGATGCGGTTGAGATCGTGCAGCAGGCGCCCCGCCCAGGTCCGATCCAGCGCCGGCTGCGCCGTTTCGCCGACAGCTCCGTATGACCTCGACCTTGTCGTGGGATCGCGGTCAGCCTCGAGCTGACGCAGCACCTCGTAGTCGAAATAGAATGCCGAGGCTTCGGGATCGAAGCGGCGCAGCTCGCAGGCGACCAGCGCGTAGGCCTGCGGATCGCTCCAGAACGCGCCGAACAGGCCGTTGCAGGCCACCTCCACATGGAAGCTGACGGTCTCCCCGCCGCGGGCCGACTGAACGAGCGGCGCGATGTGGCGGCCGGGATTGAGACCCTGCGAGGAACGTCCGTTGAGCCGCAGCAGCGCTTCCGAGCGGCTGTCCCAATACAGATCCACGCGCGAGCCGGCCCAGGCCTGCGGCACCTCGGCCACGACGTGCACCCAATAAGTCGCCCATAGCGGTCCCAGCGTCTCGCCCAATGGGACCGCCCGATAATCGAGCTTGAGCGCGTCCTCGAGGCTGATCCGTTCGGTGGGACCGGCAAGCGCGAGCGAAGTGACCGGCACGCGGTCGGCATGGATCTTCTGTTGCAGCCGCTCCGCAAAGCCTTGCAACCGGCGCCGCGTGTATTGCGGGTAGCGGCCGCGAATCCGGGCTACCGCGGGATCGCCGCTCTCGCGGTCCTTGTCATTCATCAGGTTCAGCCATTTGAAGAATGATTACGTAAGCTCAATCTGTTGATGAAGATTGCAACGGGTCGCTTCGCGGACCTCACCTTTCCGATGCCTCACCTCTCCAATGCCCGGAGACGCGCTGTCCGAATTGGATTGCCTGACCTAATCCTTACATTCTTCGCGGACTTTATCCATCCGGCCAGCAAGAAGCGCGCCCGGCAGCAGCCGGACGCGCTTTTTCTTGCAGGTCGCGATATGCCTTAGTCGGTCGAGTACTTGAACTCGGGCATCGCCTTCAGCTCATCCTTGGACGCGTTGAACACGGCGTGATCCGGATACCAGGGATTCGGCTTCGACGCCGCCGCCGCCGGGGCTGCACCCGTGGTGGTGTTCGTCTTGGCGGTGCCGCCGGTGCTGTTGGACGCGCCGGTATAGGCGATCGGCTCGCTGACGAACTTCACCTTGTCGAGCGGCACGGCGACCAGATGCTCGCCGACGCCAAGGAAGCCGCCGACACCGATCACGACCGCCTTGATCGTACCGCTCTTGTCCATCAGCAGATCGTTGATCGACCCGACGCTCTCGTTCTTGTCGTTATAGACGCTGAGTCCGGCGACCTTCGACGCACGCCAGTTGCCCTTGAACTCGGTCGGCGACGTCGCTGACGTCGATGCCGCTGGAGCCGGCGACGTGGCCGCAGGAGACATCTTGTCGCCCTTGTCGGTTGGCGTCTGCGCAACGGCGACGGTCGCAAGCAGCGCGGTGCCGGCGAGGCCGGCGACGATGGATTTGACCAACATTGATGGCTCTCCTCTTCCAAAATCGATGCTGGGAAAACCCGTCATCTTCGCAACCGTTCCTAACGGACCTGCGATCAAAAGCCGCTTGGATGCCGAGGAACAGGGTGAGGACCTTTCAGCGCATGGAACGCTGCGCCGCTTGACGAAAGCGATCGTGATCTCTCAACTAAGCTTGCGGTTGAGCCTCACGACTGCGCCGGACGCGCAGTCCATGATGTGACGATGTTTGGCTCACTAAGTCGTCCCGGCGAACCGCGCTGCACAAGCCGCGCGCTCGCCCCGCGACCGCATCACCGATCGACGAGCGTCATCATGCGCGCATGTTGCCGCGCGATCAGAAGCCGCCCCAATAGGGCGGCACGCCGTAGAAGCGATGCAACTCGACTTCCTGCGAGCGATCGCCCCAATCGAAATCCTTGTCGGCACGGAACGACGGCGCGCGCTTCAGCTCCTCGTCCTCGATGTCGAGCTCATAGGCCTCGAACTTCGGGTTGTAGTGCAGCCGGCCCCAGGGCAGCGGGATCAAATTGGTTCCGATGCCCAGGAAGCCGCCGAAGCTCAACACCGCGTACGACACCTTGCCCGAGATCTTGTCGATCATCAGCCGCTCGATATGGCCGATCATGTCGCCATTGGCCCGGCGCACCGCCGTCCCCTCGACCCGGTCGCTTGCAATGAGCTGATGCGGCCTGGTCTCGACCTCGACAGCCATCTCACCCTCCCTGACCTGAAAGGGAAATAACGCGTCGCAAGGGGGACGGGTTCCGCCCTGGATATGACAGCCGCCCTTCCCTTTCTCCGGCTAACATAGCTGTCCCGGGAGGTTCTGCGCGCATTTCAGGGCGCCAGGATTGATGACAGAACGATAACTTTTCTCCCTGCCGCCGACCTGTTAACCCGGATAGCCGGGCAAGATTTCAGACACATACTGAAACAAAATTCCTGAGCCGCTTTCCCCGAATCACGGACAAAAGATCGGTATGACCCAGGCTGCGCCCAATATCCTTGTCGTCGAGGACGACCGCGAGACGCGGTCCCTTATCGCAAAATATCTCCGTACCAATTCCTGTCATGTCACGACCGCCTGCGACGGCCGCGAGATGGCCAAGGCGATGACCGACCACCGAGTGGACCTCTTGGTGCTCGACGTCATGCTGCCCGGCGAGGACGGCCTCAGCCTGTGTCGCAAGGTGCGGGCGGAATCGCAGACGCCGATCATCATGCTGACCGCGCGCGGCGAGGACGTCGACCGCATCCTCGGCCTCGAGATGGGCGCCGACGATTACCTGGCAAAGCCGTTCAACCCGCGCGAGCTGCTGGCGCGGATCAACGCGGTGCTGCGTCGGCAGGCTGCCGCGCGCAACGCCAGCGCGATCGAGGGCGCGACCACGCTGACCTTCCTCGGCTGGCGTATCGACATCCGCCTGCGCGAGTTGCGCAACCCCGAAGGCGCGCGCGTCGCCATGACCAGCGCCGAGTTCGACCTGCTGCGCACCTTCTGCGAGCGGCCCGGCCGCGTGCTGTCGCGCGACAGCCTGCTCGACCTGACCCAGGGCCGCAGCGCCGGCTCGTTCGAACGTTCGATCGACGTGCTGGTCAGCCGCATCCGCCGCAAGATCGAGCCCGATCCGCAGGAAGCCAGCATGATCAAGACGGTGCGTTCCGGCGGCTATGTGTTCACGCCGAGGGTGGAGGCGGTTGCCGCCACGAACAACTGACCATGAAGCTGCTGCGCGTGCTGAGTCTGCGGGGGATCGGCGCCCAGATGGCGGCGCTGGTCGTCGTTTCGATCGTCGCGCTGCATTTGATCATCACCGCCACCTTCCTGATCCATCGCCCTGATCGGCTGGAGCCTTCGGATCGCTGGCACACCCAGCTCGCCGCCGCCGCGCAGCTGCTCGGGCATGCCCCGGCGTCGGAGCGGCCGCGGCTCGTGGCCGACGTCGCCCGCGCCTTCCCGCAACTTGCGATCGGCGACCTGCCGGCCGATGCCGGCGCGCTCACCGAAACCGACGCGCCGAGCCTGCACGCGCTGCGCCGGCTCGGCGCCGGCTATCGCATCTTCCTGCTGCCGCGCGAGGCCGGCGGCACGCCGCATGACGGCGAAATTCGCCGCGTCGCGATCCGCCTGCCCGACGGCGCCATGTTCGCCGCCAACCTGACGCCGGATCAGCACATGCGGCCGTTCTGGGGCGGACCGTGGATGATGACGGTGCTGTTCGCCGTCATCAGCGTCACCCTGCTCGGCCTGTGGGCAGCATGGGCGCTGACCGCGCCGCTGTCGTCCTTCGTCAAGGCCGCCGAGACCTTCAGCCTGAACGGCGCCGCCGCGCCGCTGCCCGAGCGCGGTCCGGAGGAGATCCGTTCGCTGGCCCGGGCGCTGAACCGGATGCGCGAGCGCATCACCGCATTGATCGACGATCGCACCAAGATGCTGGCCGCGATCAGCCATGATCTGCGCACGCCGATCACGCGGATGCGGCTGCGCGCCGAATTCATCGAGGACGAGACCCACCGCCACCGCATGCTGCGCGACCTCGACCAGATGCGCTCGATGCTGGAATCGGTGCTGTCGTTCCTGCGCAACGACCGCAAGCTCGAGGAGATGACGCTGGTCGACATCGCGAGCACGCTGCACCTCGTCACCGATCAGTTCGCGGACATGGGACACAAGGTCAGCTACACGGGCCCGCAGCACGCGATGGCGACCGCGCGGCCGGCCGACCTGCATCGCTGCATCACCAATCTGGTTGAGAATGCCGTGCGGTTCGGCGGCGAAGTTGCCGTGCGCCTCGACGTCAAGCCCGACCGCCTCGTCGTCGACATCGAGGATGACGGGCCCGGCATCTCGGATGCGCACAAGGCGAGCGTGCTGGAGCCGTTCGTGCGCGGCGACCAGGCGCGCAATATGGATGAGGCCGAAGGCTTCGGCCTTGGCCTGTCGATCGCCAACGCCATCGTGCTCGCGCATGCCGGCACGCTGTCGCTGCACGATCGCAGGCCGCACGGGCTCGTGGTCCGGATCGAATTGCCGGCGCGGCAACAGCAATTGCGGCCGCGGCAGAAATCCGCGGCCTGATCAGCGCAAGCCGATGTGATGAGACGTCAGGCGGCGAGCGGCGTAATGAGCTCCGCTTCCTCGTAGATCGCGATGGCCTCGAAGCGGTAATTGCAGGCGCGGCAATTCCACAAGAACGAGGAACGGCCTTCGCTGTGCTCCACCCAATCGGGGCGAGCGATCGGCTTACCGCATTGCGCGCAGGGATTTTCGCGAGGCATATAGCCGGTGTCCTGACGGACCATGGCGCATCTCCCGAATGTTGTTTCTTGCGTGCTTGGACAGAGCTGCTGACTGAACGATCGCGCACCCTGTCGTGGATGAAGTCTAGACCTTCATTGATTCGTTTGCACGACAAACTGCTGTGGATAGCGTGCGGCAAAATTAGTCAGAAAAATTACAAGGAAATTGCAGGCCAAGACAATTTTTGGCTGAGACGGTTGAAGCGAACAATTTGAAGCATCATTCGCGCAATCGTCGGCCGGCCCACCGGCATCCGGACAATCACGGACGCATAACGTTCGCTGATGCGAAGGTTCTGCCACATTCCTGCCCGCTCGCCGTACCAATGAGACCGCAGAACCGACGCGCATCTGAAAGCCCCGAGCGACCGAGATGAAGACCGTACAAGCCCTTGGCTGCCTTGCGATCGCGGTGCTGGCGTCCTGCGCGAGCGCGCAGGCGCAATCGCGCGCGCAATATGAGGCGATGGTGGCGGCCGAGGCCCAGGCCAACCTCGTGCCGGAAGAGCTGGTGCATCGCGTCATCGTGCGCGAGAGCAAGTACCATCCGCAGCTGATCGGACGCGGCGGCACCATCGGGCTGATGCAGATCAAGCTCGGCACTGCACGCGGCCTCGGCTACACCGGTACCGCCGAGGGTCTGCGCGATCCCCAGACCAACCTCAAATACGGCATCAAGTACCTCGCCGGCGCCTATCGCGCCGCCAATGGCAATCACGATCGAGCCGTGCGTTACTTCGCGGGCGGGTATTACTACGCCGCAAAGCGCCAGCGCGGGGATCACCTGAAGGAAGCGAAGCATGGCGGCGCGGGTGCACCGCCGAAGGAGCTCGCCAAGTCGGAGCAAATGACAGCCGATACCGCCGAGCCGAAGCCGGAACAGGCCGAAAAATAGCGCCGATCGCGTCTGCGCGCAGCCGCACAGCGTGGCCGGCCATCCGCGACACCGCCTCTCAACGCAAATCACGCAATCATTCCGCCAGCAACCTGGTGTGAAGAGGTGCGGCACCGCAACGCGCCCGCGTCTGGCATACAAGTTGACACACAAGCCTATCCGCCTACATTAGGGGCGTTCCGAGGGGTGCTCCGAAGGAGGAGCTGAGATACCGCAAGCTTGGACTAGCCAGTAGGCAAATAGTCCGGGACCGCGGTGACCCTTTGAACCTGATCCGGGTCATGCCGGCGAAGGGACAGGGATGTATCAGACGTCAAGACCGCGGGGGGATTCCCCCGTCACCATCATCGGCGCAGGCATAGCCGGCGCCTGGCATGCGCTGTTGCTCGCAGAGGCCGGACGTGCCGTCACCCTGCATGAGCGCAGTGACGCCGCGATGACGGAATCCACAAGCCACTGGGCCGGCGGGATGCTGGCGCCCTGGTGCGAGGCGGAAGCCTCCGAGCCCGTGATCTCCCGGCTCGGCATCCGCTCGCTCGAGCTGTGGCGGCAGCACGTTCCGGAAACCCCGTTCAACGGCTCGCTGGTGGTGGCGCATCCGCGCGACCGCGCCGATTTCGAGCGCTTTGCCCGCCTTACCACCGGCCATCGCCGGCTCGACGCCGAGGGCGTTCGCGGGCTCGAGCCGTCGCTCGAGGGCCGTTTCCGTGACGCCCTGTTCTATCCCGACGAGGGCCATGTCGAGCCGCGCCGCGTGCTGCCGCGGCTGCATGCCGCGATCGCCAAGGCCGGTGGCGCCATCAAGTTCGGCAGCGACGCCGAGGCAGCCGATCTCGACGGCGTCGTGATCGACTGCCGCGGCCTTGCCGCGCGCGACCGCGAGCCGAGCTTGCGCGGCGTCAAGGGCGAGATGATCATCATCGAGACCTCCGAGGTCGAATTGGCGCGCCCGGTGCGGCTGATCCATCCGCGCTGGCCGCTTTACGTGATCCCGCGCGGCGACGGCCGCTTCATGCTGGGCGCGACCTCGATCGAGGCCGAGGATAACGGCGTCAGCGTGCGCTCGGCGCTTGAGCTCTTGGGCGCGGCCTATGTCGTGCATCCGGCGTTCGCCGAGGCCCGCATCGTCGAATTCGGCGCCGGCCTGCGCCCGGCATTCCCCGACAATCTGCCGAAAATCAGGATCGAGCAGGAACGCATCACGGTGAACGGACTCTACCGTCATGGCTTCCTGCTGGCGCCGGCGCTGGCCGAGCTGACGCTCGCCTATCTCGCGCGCGGCGAAATCGACAATGAGGTGATGCAATGCGCGTGATCGTCAACGGCGAGCAGCGGGAGATCAGTGCCGTCAGCGTCGACGCGCTGCTGGCCGAGCTCGACTACGAGGGCACGCATTTCGCGATCGCGCTGAACTACGACGTGGTGCCGAAGACTCGCTGGGCCGACACCGCGCTGAAAGCCGGCGACGAGATCGAGATCATCACGCCGCGGCAGGGAGGGTGATGTGAGTTATTTCGCAAAGTCCCTCCCCACGTCGTCCCGGCCGAGTGCGCGCTTGCGCACGGAGCCGGGACCCATAACCACGACCAGCAATTGCCGGAAAGAACGTCGCCCCGCGTGCCTCACTGAAGGGCCGCGGCGTATGGGTCCCGGCCTTCGCCGGGACGACGAGTTGAGTGCGGGGCTGAGAGCGGAGAGACACTAACACCATGGTCACCTTCTACGGCAAATCCTTCCCGTCCCGCCTGCTGATCGGCACGGCGCTGTATCCCTCGCCTGCGATCATGCAGAACGCGATCCGCGCCTCCGGCGCCAGCATCGTCACGGTGTCGCTGCGCCGCGAGGCGGCGGGCGGCAAGACCGGCGATGCGTTCTGGTCGCTGATCCGCGAGCTCGGCGTCACCGTGCTGCCGAACACCGCGGGCTGCCGCAGCGTCAAGGAGGCGGTGACCACCGCAAAGCTCGCGCGCGAATTGTTCGGCACGCCGTGGATCAAGCTCGAGGTGATCGCCGACAACGACACGCTGCAGCCCGACGTGGTCGGCCTGGTCGAGGCGGCCGGCATCCTGATCAAGGACGGTTTTGAGGTCTTCCCCTATTGCACCGAGGATTTCTCGGTCGCCTCGCGGCTGGTCGACGCTGGCTGCAAGGTGGTGATGCCGTGGGCAGCTCCAATCGGCAGCGCGAAGGGCATCACCAACCGCGACGCGCTGAAGCTGCTGCGCGACCGCCTGCCCGACATCACGCTGGTGGTCGACGCCGGCTTAGGCGCGCCGTCGCATGCCGCCGAAGCGCTCGAGCTCGGCTATGACGCCGTTCTGCTCAACACTGCGGTCGCCAAAGCTGCCGATCCCGTCGCAATGGCCAATGCCTTCCGCCTCGGCGTCGAGGCCGGCCGCACCGCTTACGAAGCCGGGCTGATGGAAGCCCGCGACTTCGCCTCCCCCTCCACCCCTGTCGTTGGGACCCCGTTCTGGCATGCCGTATCCTGACCCCTTCTATCCCGTCGTCGACAGCATCAAATGGGTCGAGCGACTGACCAAACTCGGCGTCGGCACCATCCAGCTGCGCGCCAAGGAACTCGACGATGCCGGGGCGCTGCAGATCGTCAGCGATGCGCTGGCGGTGACCAAGGGCACGCCGACCAAGCTCGTCGTCAACGACTATTGGCGCGCGGCGATCGTCGCCGGCGCCGAGCATCTGCATCTCGGCCAGGAAGACCTCACTGAGGCCGACCTCGGCGAGATTCGCAAAGCGAAATTGACGCTCGGCATCTCCACCCATGACGACGCCGAGCTCGCCACCGCGCTCGCCGCCAAGCCCGACTATGTCGCGCTCGGCCCGATCTTCTTCACCACGCTCAAATCGATGCGGTTCGAGCCGCAGGGCATTCCGAAGATCACCGAGTGGAAGAAACGGATCGGCGCGATCCCCCTTGTCGCGATCGGCGGCATCAAGTTCGAGCATGCGGCCGAGATCTTCGCCGCCGGCGCCGATTCGATCGCCGTCGTCAGTGACGTCACCCAGAACCCCGACCCCGACGCGCGGGTCAGACAATGGCTCGGCCTCAGCGCGGAGGCCGCGTGATGGCGGTCAGCACACACTGTTCATCCCGTCACCCTGAGGTGGCCGCTTCTTCAGCGGCCCTCGAAGGGCGACGGCCCGGCTCGTTCATCCTTCGAGGCTCGCTTCGCGAGCACCTCAGGATGACGAGAACCAACATCACCGCTACGCACACGAATTAAAACGGAGGATCCCTCATGAACATCCGCTCCAATCCCGACACCACCCGTCCCGCCGTCACCACCGGCGCGCTGCCCGCCTCGCGCAAGATCTTTGCGACTCCGGAGGCCGCGCCCGATCTGCGCGTGCCGCTGCGCGAGATCATGCTGTCGGAGGGCGCCGGCGAGCCGAACCTGCCGGTCTACGACACCTCGGGCCCCTACACCGATCCGAACGTCACGATCGACGTCAACGCCGGCCTGCCGCGCAATCGGCTGGCCTGGGTCAAGGAGCGCGGCGGCGTCGAGGAATATGAGGGCCGCACCATCAAGCCGGAGGACAACGGCAATGTCGGCGCCTCCCACGCCGCCAAGGCGTTCACCGCGCACCACACGCCGCTGCGCGGCCTCGACGGCCACAAGATCACGCAGCTCGAGTTCGCCCGCGCCGGCATCATCACCAAGGAGATGATCTACGTCGCCGAGCGCGAGAATCTCGGCCGCAAGGAGCAGCTCGAGCGCGCCGAGGCCGCGCTTGCCGACGGCGAAAGCTTCGGCGCCTCCGTGCCGGCCTTCATCACCCCGGAATTCGTCCGCAGCGAGATCGCGCGCGGCCGCGCCATCATTCCCTCCAACATCAACCATGCCGAGCTCGAGCCGATGATCATCGGCCGCAACTTTCTGACCAAGATCAATGCCAATATCGGCAACTCGGCGGTGACCTCGTCGGTCGAGGAAGAGGTCGACAAGATGGTGTGGGCGATCCGCTGGGGCGCCGACACCGTGATGGACCTCTCGACGGGGCGCAACATCCATACCACCCGCGAATGGATTTTGCGCAACTCGCCGGTGCCGATCGGCACCGTGCCGATCTACCAGGCGCTGGAGAAGTGCGACGGCGATCCCGTCAAGCTGACCTGGGAGCTCTACAAGGACACGCTGATCGAGCAGTGCGAACAGGGCGTCGACTATTTCACGATCCACGCCGGCGTGCGCCTCCCTTACATCCACCTCACCGCCAACCGCGTCACCGGCATCGTGTCGCGCGGTGGCTCGATCATGGCGAAGTGGTGCCTCGCGCATCACAAGGAGAGTTTTCTGTACACGCATTTCGACGAGATCTGCGATCTGATGCGCAAGTATGATGTCTCGTTCTCGCTCGGCGACGGCCTGCGTCCCGGCTCGATCGCCGACGCCAACGACCGCGCGCAGTTCGCGGAGCTCGAGACGCTCGGCGAATTGACGAAGATCGCGTGGGACAAGGGCTGCCAGGTCATGATCGAGGGCCCCGGCCACGTCCCGATGCACAAGATCAAGATCAACATGGACAAGCAGCTCAAGGAGTGCGGCGAGGCGCCGTTCTACACCCTCGGGCCGCTGACGACCGACATCGCGCCGGGCTACGACCACATCACCTCGGGCATTGGTGCCGCCATGGTCGGCTGGTTCGGCTGCGCGATGCTCTGCTACGTCACGCCGA
Source organism: Bradyrhizobium sp. UFLA01-814 (assembly GCF_046718885.1). Taxonomy (NCBI): domain Bacteria; kingdom Pseudomonadati; phylum Pseudomonadota; class Alphaproteobacteria; order Hyphomicrobiales; family Nitrobacteraceae; genus Bradyrhizobium; species Bradyrhizobium sp. UFLA01-814. The sequence continues at coordinate 38,652 of NZ_JAQOSR010000069.1, forward strand.
AGGAGCATCTCGGCCTGCCCGACCGCAACGACGTCAAGACCGGCGTCATCACCTACAAGATCGCGGCCCATGCCTCTGATCTGGCCAAGGGCCACCCCGCCGCGCAGCTCCGCGACGATGCGCTCAGCCGTGCCCGGTTCGACTTCCGCTGGGAGGACCAGTTCAACCTCGGCCTCGATCCGGACACCGCGAAGAACTTCCACGACGAGACCCTGCCGAAGGAAGCCCACAAGGTCGCGCATTTCTGCTCGATGTGCGGCCCGAAATTCTGCTCGATGAAGATCACCCAGGACGTCCGCGACTACGCTGCGACGCTCAACGACCCGACGGGCGTTGGGATGTCGGTGTCAGCCACCATCGAGGACGGCATGGCGACGATGAGCGCCAAGTTCAAGGAGATGGGGTCTAGCGTGTATCTCGATGCGGACAAGGTGAAGGAGAGCAATCGGGTATTGTGAGGGCTCGCCCTCACCGCTCGTCTTGCCGGGCAACAGCGCGAAGCGCGTCTTCGCGCGAGATGACCCGCGCATCCATCGAAATACGAAGGGCCGGGTGAAAGCCCGGCCTTTTTGCGTCTGGATCATTCACTTATGATTTAGTGCGTGTGTGCGGCTTGTAGAGGGCCGGTCACGACAGCAACCGGCCCAGGGCCACACCAGGCGCTCCGCAGAACCCTTGACTTGGATCAACGAAAAATCCGCCATCTCATCGCTTGCTATGACGCTCAAAAGCGATGAAGGTTGCGTCGGGGATATTACCCCTGCCCTCAAATAGACGATTGAGCGCCAATTCCACGTTCGCCTCGCAGAGGGTCCAGCAGTCTAGTGACCATTTGATTGGAGAGTTTCATGAGAACCTTCAATGCGGTGCTATTCATACTTCTCGTTGCGCAAACGGCCTCGACACAGGCTGCGGATTTGAGCGGAGCCTGGACGATCGACGCCTCGGCTTGCAATCAGGTCTTCACCAAGGAGAACAACAAGCTCGCGTTCAAGAAGGATGCCGACCTCAACGCGGGCGGCTTGATCGTCCAGGGGAAACAAATCACCGGCACGTTTCAGAAATGTACCGTCAAATCGCTGCATGATGACGGGCAGAATGTTCGCGTGATTGCGTCGTGCTCGGACGGCGTCGCGGTTTCGGACGTGTCATTCGACATAAAACTCTCCGGCGAGAACAAGATCATACTCAGCTCCAAGGAACCGGTGCCCGTGGAGACGCCGTATGTTCGCTGCTCGATGTGATATTCGGCGGCGACGGCCTGAGAGTAGGTGGATGATCGGCTGGCGAAGGTCCGGTCGCCCGCCACAGCACCTTCGCGCGCCATCGCAATGATCGCGATAAGATGGGCTTACGCTTCAGGCCCATTAAGATCACCCGGGACGTCCGCGACTACGCCGCGACACTCAACGACAAGGAGCAGGGCATAGCGCAGACGAGCGTCAAGTTCAAGGAGATGGGTGAAAGCGTGTATCTCGATGCGGAGAAAGTGGAGGAGAGCAATCGAGTGTTGCGAGGGCTCCCGGGCACGTTCTACACGAAATGAAAATGACCGAGCATTGCCCGGTCATTCTGCCACTGAGTCATATCCTTAAGCTCTCTTACTCTCTAGTCTCTCTCAGCTTTGCATATTCCTTCAATCCGAGATGAACCTTAAAGCGATTGGCTACGTTATCCCAGCCGGCTTCGGGATCAGTATATTGAAGGCCCAAGACGATCCGCCGTAGCCGCTCCTGCGCTCGTACCCAACAACTGAAAATCTATACAAGAGAGACAACGCCTCCGATGCAGTGATCGGGTTTTTTGGTGATTTTCGCTTCGCATACTCTTCTTCAAAAAGGCCACGCTCAAATGTAATGGTGCTTATCGCTGAGCATGCCTGGAGCGCTTCGTCCCAGTAAGCCCAGTGGGGACGGATCTCATCATCAAGCTCCTGCTTCAGATAAGACGAATAATCTTCGCGAGAGCCCACAATGTCCTCATTAAGAAAGACAAGTGGCGATCCATAATTTCGTTCCTTGGCACGCTCCAGAGCTGTGTTCAGAAAGCGAATCACATCGCGCGGTCGCAAGAATGTTCGCGCCAATATATGATTCCATTTGCTTTGCGAACCTCGCATTAGGCTATCATCTGCGATGTCGGCCCAAGAAGCATTCGACGACAGTTTCGCACGAAGTCGCGTCTCTACAAGATCCAGCAGGGACTTCGGATTCCACTCCAAGTGAAACGTCAAGGTTTGGCTGATTTTGTTTTTGTCAGAAAACTGGAGTTCATCCCATAGGTCGGTTCGAAGGTACACCACGGGATTGACGGCACCATACTGTCGCTCGCCGTTTCGCTTTATATCGCGCGCCGCCAGAACAAGTCCGATTAGCATCTTGCTGCGAGCTTCGTCTAACGCTGACAATCCTTGATCAAGCTCATCGAAATGTAGGCTCAACGAGTCGAGCTTCGCATCAGTAGAGACCTTTTCAACAGCGCTAAATATTGAGTTGGCCAATGCATTAAGTTCAAGGCCAAATTGGTGATCCTGCTCAGGCCTGTTGAGGCTTACCGAACCTAGCTGGTTTCCCATAATCGAAGGCTGTAGCGAAAATTTCTCTAAGCGTAGCTTGCTCGGTCGCAATATGTCCGACAATTCCGGGTTTGTTCCGCCATAGTTATCCGTCAAAAACTGCTGCAAGGGTTTCGCATGTACACTCGCGCCACCTTTTGGATGCGCGATAACAAGGGTAGCCAGTTCGACGGCGATAAGATAGCGCCACGAAGAAACGTAGGCCTCAATGTCTGACGCGCCATGGTCCACACGACTTGCGTGGACATTCCAAGGGTACCCGCGAAGGTTCAAGGCTTTAGAAAGCGGTCGAACCTTGCCCTCCGTAAGATATCTAACGATCGCAGTTTTCCCAGTTCCCTTTCGACCAAGCACGAGAAACGCTTCGCGCTTTTCAATTCGTTGAACGGCATTCGTTGAAACGAAATAGTCGAGGACGGCGTCATCTTCTGCTGCGACATCTCCAAATGTTTCAAACTGAGTGAGGGAGAGCTTGGCCATCGATTTTCCACTTGGCAACTATAGGTGGTCGATAATGATTCTCACGATCTTATAGACCTCGCGTGCGTCAGCCGCTAGCGGGCGACACTAGTCTTAAGTAGCATCTACCCGCATGAGCGAAGCGACAGCAAATAGCCCTGATGGGTGAAGCGACATTTGGGGTAAAAATGCCTCGAACATTGCTGCGCTCATACGGACCACAAAACAACTACGGAACGCCTACGCCGACGCTCGTGCAGCCGCGGCTTGCACACCGCCACCCGCCCCCGCACCAAACTCCTGTCTCTTATACACATCTGACGCTGCCGACGACCATGG